>JAFGGQ010000007.1 GCA_016930435.1 bacterium | reverse complement strand
GTTCGGCTGAATCCCTAGATTACGAGCAACTTCTGATATGCTACAATCTCTGGATTTTGCCAACTGGATTGCTTCAAGTTTAAAATCTTTTGTATAGCGCTTTCGCTTCTGTGTTGTCATGTGGACAGCTCCTTTTGGGGTAATATATTTTTCTTGTAACTATGTGTCCACAAAAATATAGCAATTTCACCTTGTATATTATTATTATCCCCTGATATTAATCTTAATATATTTTGTCAACTATTTTAACGCAACTAAGAATTGCTGATTATCTATTATTTTTTTTCTTGAATTACTTATCGCATTGTGTATATTTCAAAACTAAACCGATAGAATGTTTATAAACTATAGTATGTGCAGCCTGCTTAAAAAATAAAGGCATAATATAACCCGCAATGACCGGTAGAATTAATACGAAAATATAGGATAGTCCGAAAGGGGAATTTATGAAGGAATTATTCAAGATAGTTTTGTTATTTTCTGTGCCTTTGTTTTTATCTGCTCAGACAACTTACCAGTACAATGCTGCTTTATATGTGGAAGGAGCTCAATACACAAACAGGACGGTTGATTCCACCGGCTTTGATCCCGGTCCTCCGGGCGCTGGGAACTGGGATCTGTCAGCCTATACAAACGGGTCGGAAGTACCATTTGAGATGATTGCCTATGACCCCTCCATTCCCCATATCGGCGAATGTGATGTAATCCCTAATCTGATCCCCTATTTTTACAGCGTTACTGAAAGCACTGAAACCGAGGGCTGGGGGTTTTATTATTATACTTCAAGCTATGTCGATCCGCTTGGATTATACGGTTACCATATCACGGATGCTACCTATGAACTGTGGGGATTCAATGACAGCTACAGCCATGCTTACACTTGGCCAGTAAACATAGGGGATTCCTGGGTTGAATATTCAGCAGGAGGGGGAACCGGCAGGGCTGGTCTTATCAGCGTGGACTATGTTTATCAGGATACTATGTGGCACCGTGTGGACGGCTATGGCCAGGTTGTACTCCCTATAGGCACTTTTGACGCCCTCAGGATCATCCGCCGGCACTGGAGACATAACTTTTCCGATGACTGGCTTTTCGGGTTCGACCGCACACTCCGCGATTGGTCTTATGCCTGGGTGGTCACCGAACTGGGGATTGCAGTTACTTTTACCTCTCCCTCGGACACTACCGGCTCATACCCGGATTCCACGTTTACGGTCGGAAAATTGACCTTCCAGATCTCAAACAGCGCGGTGGGGATACGGGAGCAGCTCTTACCAGATGAGATAGAAACCAAGATATTCCCCAATCCGTTTAATGCAGCCTGCACTATTCAGTTGACTGGTTTGCAGCCTTTTGGAACACTTGATATCTTTGATGTTAATGGGATTATGGTCGATAAACTGATAGTTAACCCCGGGGTTCAGGAGGTCATCTGGGCGCCATCAAACCTGGGCAGCGGAGTGTACTTTTTAAGAAATACAAGGAACAACAGCTACCTTGTAGCAAAGATCATTTACGTGAAGTAATTCGGTTTTTAGAACAATATTTAACAAAAGTCTATGTATAAGTGTAAGAAGATTATAATTATTTGTACTACTTTTCTGATTTGGCTGAATCTGCACGCGACGTGTACAATTGGAGTTGCCACTGGTGAAGCAACTTCTGACGGTCGGCCGGTGATCTTCAAGAACCGGGATATAACTTCCTGGAGTCTTGAGTTTAAAGTGGTCAATACATCCGGATATTTTTCCTACGCTTGCAACACCTCCTATGGCTCCACTACGCCTTGGCTGGGCGTGAACGAAGCAGGATTCGGGATGGTTCAGTCAGCGGCATATAATATAAGTTCTTCAGGGGGCGGAGGATTGGGTAACGGTACCCTGATGTCCTATGCCCTGAAACGTTGCATAACGGTGGACGACCTTCAGGCTATCCTTGATTCCACTGATATTAGCGGCCGGGCAACTGCTGCTTGTTATGCTGTGATCGATGCCTATGGAGGTGCCGCTGTTTTTGAATGCGCTAATTGGAACCATGCCCGGTACGAACCGGATTCAATTGGTTTGATCACAAGGGCTAACTTTGCTTATATCGGGGGCTCCGGCCGGACCGGCGAGAATCGCATGGAAAGAGCCTATGAACTTATGAGAACAGCCTTGTTGGGGGATTCACTTGATGCTGAATTCATAGCAAAATATGTTGTATCCGACCTGTTGCTTTTAGACCAGGATCCTTATCCTCTGCCTTTCACCGGGTCCTTCCCCGGAATGCCTGCAGGATGGGTAGATTGTGGACCATTCACTGGGCTTCAGACCGTCTGCAACGGGAATTCCCACGCCTCTGGAGTAATCCAGGGAGTAGCCGCCGGCAGTCCCCCTGATAATGCAGTGCTATGGTGCTTTTTCGGTGTGCCCGTAGTATCAGTGCCATTTCCGGTTTTCCCGGCTTCTCACAGTGAACCCCCGGAAGCGACCGGATACTCACCCGATATGCTGGAAGCTGCACATGCCAAAACCGATTCCGCCTTCTCCCACCCATCGGAAGATGATTGGCTGAACACCGCCTTTTTACTGAATAACTCGGGGGCAGGAGTATGGACCTATTCCAGGCCTACCTTGGACTGGGCTTTCGATACCGTGAACCTGATACTTGCCAACTGGGAACTGGAACTTCCCACTGCAACAGAACGTGAATCATTCCAGGACCTGGTTATGGACCGTATCATGGATGCTTATACTACAGGGATTCCGGCTGAAGTTGCAGAGGCCGCTTTGCCAATTGAGCTGAATATCAATGCTTATCCCAATCCATTCAACAGCAGGGTCTCGATAATTAAACCACATGATGCGAAGGCCGCAATTTACGATTTATCCGGTCGTATAGTATGGAAGACAGACCAGGGTGTGACCGAAGTCGCCTGGCAGCCCAAGGCTGAACTAAGCAACGGAATCTACCTTTTAAAGGTCTATAATAATCACCAGGAAATTTCTATTAACCTGGTCTATATAAAATAAATCAATGTAATGTTAATTATTAAGTGATAGATATAAATAAAAATATATCAAATTAATACAGCAATCATATATAGGAATTAAGATGTTAAGATCAATAGTGTATATTGCAATTGTCCTGGTCCTTTTAACAATATTACCCATTTTCGCCCAGGTTAACGGTGAGGTTATACTGCGAGAAATTGATCCTTCCGGCCAGGGATACAGCGTGGTGCGGTTGTGGGGAAGTCATTACGAGATGGGTTATGCGTTCGGCTATCTTTATGCCGGTGAGATCGCGGGAGCTATAGATGAGGGCCGCGCCCTTGTGGAGGACTGGGGTTTGACCTGGGGGATGGTTCTTGCTCTGATAGCCTCCTATACCTACAAACCGGATTGTATTTTGGATGAGTTCGAGGGCTTAGCTGACGGTGTTAATGACAGTCTCCCCGGCGCAGGGGTCAATGCGGCTGATATAGAGGCCATGAATCTCTTCGGTGATATCTACTATTATGGTTATGCCTGCCGTTCGGTATCATCCTGGGGGACTACGACCTCAAATAGTGAATATTCAACTATTTCAACACGGCGGTTGGATTACTTTGATCTTGGACTTAGCTTTCAATATCACCACGTAGTAGCCATCTTCGAACCAAATGATGGCTCTCCAAAATGGATAAATTTTGCCTGGCCCGGTTATGTATCCTGTATAACCTGTTTGAATGAATTCGGGACGATTGCTTCCCTGCATGACTGGGGTTCGGGCGGAGCTACTTTGTCCGGTTCTCTTCCCAGGACTCTTGCCAGCCGCTATGCCCTTACAATGGTCACTGACCCTGATTTGTCAACTCAACTGAACACTGTATTTGCGGAATTGAATGCCTATAATTGCGCTACACCTGGTTTTCTCAATTATTATGTGCCTGATGGACATGGTGGAGTTATAAAACATAACCGGACCCTCGGATACTATGATGTGCGCAGACCACACCCGGAATGCTTCAGCGGACAGGTCATATATACAAATAACAGTGATATTTCCGGACAGTATATTGGTGACCCATGGACTACTTATTACGCGGATTACGCCTCTGGCGGGGATATTACATTAAACGGCCAATGGAATACCTCCGGTCCAAGTTTTCACCGTGTAACCGTGGGCTACCGGGGAAGAAACGATATACATTTCAAGTTTGACGGGGTCAAACGGTTCGGTTATACCGCAACGGTGGAATACGAATGGTCGGATGTAGTAGGAATCAAAGAACCTGTTACAAAAACCTTACCTATGGAATACGCTTTGACCTGTTATCCCAATCCTTTTAATTCTTCAATCGCAATCACGGTTGAATTTAGTGGTAATAATTTCGCAGAATTCCAGGGTTCCAATAAGATTCAAATAAGAATCCATAATGTTCAGGGGCAGTTAGTCAATTCTATTGAGTGTCAGCATAAAGATGATCGGTCTTTTCAATGTACCTGGTCTCCACTGCCTTCTTTACCTTCCGGGGTCTATTTCATTAATGCTATTTTAGACGAATTCAGCTTAAACAAACGAGTAGTTTATATGAAATGAACTTATACCCGACCTAAAATTCACCAAATAATCCTAATTTTGGAGGTTATATTTGATTATAGTTCAAATTGCTTTTTTAACATTAGTTTATAAGGGGTGGTAAAGCATGTTAGAGTCGAAGGTTTTTCTATGTATGTTTTTTTCGGTGCTGGTTATAATCTCTTCTGGTCAGGCTCAGTATTACTCTACGATTGTCGGCTCAAGCTATGTTGCGAATGCTACAGCATATTCAAATGGTTTTAAAGTTGCTCCGGGAGAGGCAATCAGTGAGGACACCGTATTTGTAGTTTACAGCTATGACGATAGCACGGTTCATTGGGCCTTCAGTTATGATCGGGGTGAAACCTGGGAGAGTCAGCCTTTATTGACCCTGGGGCCTCCCTGGAATACTGCCCGGAATCCGTCTCTCGATTGTTTTTT
>JAFGGQ010000071.1 GCA_016930435.1 bacterium | reverse complement strand
TTTTCGTATATCATAATTTTCTCCATTTCTATTTGGATATTTTAATTGTAGAAAAATGTTCTTTCAAATTTGATGTCACATAACAAGTTGATATTAGAACGTTTAAATGACCTGTTTGCGCAGTTTGGAGGATGTAAATTCAATGACCATTACGATCACAAGGATAGTGATGAGGATAGTTCCTACTTTGGAGTAATCGAAATTTGCCATATACTGGATAAGCAGTGCTCCTATTCCGCCCCCACCGACCAATCCCAGTACCACGCCCACCCGGACATTGAGTTCGAAGCGGTAGAGGGTGAAATTGATGAATGATGGTATAATCTGAGGGATCACAGCCCATCTTATGATCTCCATTTTAGATGCTCCTGCTGCTACCAGGGCTTCAACCTGGCCCTTATCTATTTCCTCGATGGATCCGGCGTACAGTTTTCCCAGCATTCCGACAGAGTGGACAGCCAGTGCGAGCATGCCGGCAAACGGCCCCAATCCAACAGCTACAACGAAGATGAGAGCGTAAATAAGTACGTCGATAGAGCGGTCCAGGTTAAAGAGAAAATTGATCACCCGGGCCAGTTTTTTATTGACTATATTGGATGAAGCCATAAAACTCAGCGGAAAAGCGACCAGTGCGGCAAAGAAAGTACCCACCAGCGCTGTGCAGATGGTTATCAGAAGTTCCGGCAGAACCCTGTTGATCATAATATGAAAATCGGGTTTGAACATGGCTTTGAATATCTGGGGAATATTGGGTAATCCCTGGATTAGATCGGGTATAGAAAAATTTACCCGGATGAAGGACCAGGCGAAAAATACCGCGAAGGCGACCGAGAGTACCGAATATACGATCACCTTCCATACATTTTCACGTTTGGGTGGTATCTCGATCTTATCTTTCAGGATTAATTCTCTGATCTGAGGCATTTTAGACCATCCTTTTACTTGATACCGGTTGTACCGGGATATTTTTATTTATAAACGTATTCGACTTGTTCAGGGCTCAATTCGGACAGGGTTCCCCAGAACACCTTAGCGCCGCCGCGCAGTCCCAGCACAAAATCGGAATACTGCTTGGCGAATTCCAGGTCGTGGATATTCAGGATCACCGTTATACCGTATTTTTCATTGAACTGCTTAAGAAGCCCCAGGATCTGGTGGGAGAGTTTGGGGTCCAGAGACGCTAATGGTTCGTCGGCAAGAATAACATCGGGTTCCTGTGCGACGGCCCGTGCGATCCCTACCCGTTGTTGCTGGCCACCGGAGAGATTGTCCACACGGGTATAGAGCTTGTCCTTCAGCCCGACCTCATCGATAATTGCCACTGCCATCTCTACATCAAGTTTAGGGTAGGAGCCGGTGAGTGTCCGAGCTTTGCTATGGTAGCCAATGCGTCCGGTCATCACGTTATCCAGAACGGTTAGTCTGTCCACCAGGTTGAACTGCTGGAAGATGAACCCGATGCGTCGCCGGGCTTTTAGAAGCTCCTTTCCGTTAAGGGCGGTTATTTCAGTATCCCCCAGGAATACCTTGCCACTGGTGGGTTCAATAAGCCTATTGAAACACCGGAGCAGGGTAGATTTGCCAGCGCCGCTTGGTCCTATTATAGAGGTCAGTTTACCCGCCGGGAAATCGGTTGTTACTTCCCTTATCCCTACCGTTCCGTCCTCGTAGATTTTGGTCAGGTTTTCAGTTCGTATCATTCTGCACCTTCCTCATCAGTGGCTCTGCTGATCACAAGGTTATAGGCATCCCGAATGGGTTGGTAATCTTCCCGGGTAGCCACTACCATGTATTCGATTTGGTAAAGGCTATCAAGCAATTTTCTGCCGCGGGGATTATCTTTAAGATTTAGAATCGCCTGTTTGACCTCTTGAACAACCTTAGGATTTTTTTCCATAAAGGCGCGTGTAGTGGCGAAGTTATCACCGGGTATAGGAGGGGAATAGAGTATTGGTCGAATCTCATCTGATTTCCCGTCTTTCAGGAAGACGTGCCAGGCTCCGTGCTCGCCAAGTGTATCGTCGGCAAAGGTAAAGCCACCGTCCACATGGCCGTTATACACCGACAGGCAGATGGCATCGTGTCCTCTTGCGGTAACCGTTTGGGAGAAGAAGGTATCCGGTTCAATGCCCTGTTTAAGGAGCATCATTTTGGGGAAGATGTGTCCTGCGGTGCTATTTGGATAGCCCCAGGCAAGTTTTCTTCCTCTCATATCAGCCAGGTTCCGGATCGGGGAATCTTTTCGCACGATCAGGGCGCTGTAATAAACCGCCTTCCCCTTGCGTACCGATTTAAGAAGTACTTCCGCATCTGCCATCTGCTCAGCTTGAATGTAAGCGGTGGGGGCCATCCAGGCGAAATCCACCTTGCCAGCCTTCATTGCCAGAACCAGTGCGCTGTAGTCCAGAGCTACATAAGTACGGAACCTGTAACCGGTTAACTCCTCTAAAAGAGCCGCTAATGAATCGCCATTGGTCTGCACTACATCGGCATTCTCGGATGGAGTAAATCCCATCACAAAATAATCCGAGTCAATATCCTTTTCGTGAAAGATGATCAGGGAGACAACAAAAGCGACCAGGAACAGAATCAAGTACAATTTCTTCATGGCACTGCTTATTATAGGGTTTAAAATAAAACTAAAATAATGGACGAAAGGGGGATGTCAAATAAATTCGATGCCAGTTATTATTCATTAGTTTCTAATGTTGATTGAAGTTCGCCCCAACGGCGGTAATATTCGTCCAGCTTATTCTCTAATTCACATATTCCACGGTGCAATTGAATGGCTTTTTTATAATCGCTTCTGCACTTTTCCAGGTCTTGCTGTTGTTCACGGATCTCCCTGGTGATCTTGTCAATATTCTTTTCAAGGTTTGCAATTTGCCGCTGAATTTTTTTAATCTCATTTTTACCTTCAGCGGCAGCATTTATCCCTGGTGTTTTTTTTATGGAATGATTTGGTGTATCCGGCACGCCTGCTTTTTCCCGTTCTTTACACTCGCGGAACCAGTTGTAATTTCCGGGATAGTCGAAGAGTCTGTGGTTACGCATCTCAGCGATCCTGTGAACGATCTTGTTCATGAAATAGCGGTCATGTGAAATAAAAACTACGGTACCCTGGAACTTAAGCAGGCCTTCTTCTATAACTTCCCGGGAGTCGATATCAAGGTGGTTAGTGGGTTCATCCAGGAGAAGAAGGTTGAGGTCCTGCTGCATCAGCAGGCATAGTTTAAGCTTGACCTTTTCGCCGCCGGAAAGGTCACCGATGCGTTTAAACACTTCCTCCCCGAAAAACAGAAACCGGGCTAGTTGGGATCGGGCTTCTCCCTCGTACATGACATTGTGTTCGCGGAAGAGTTCCAAAACCGTTTTATCCTGATCCCGGAAGCTTACTTCCTGCTCCAGGGAACCTATTCGGACATTGGCTCCGATCCTAATCTCCCCCTTATCGGGCTGCAGTTCTCCGAGCAGTATCTTCAAAAGGGTGGATTTACCGGTACCGTTCTTCCCTACAATAGCAACCCGTTCCTGGAAATAGACCGCAAAATCCAGGTCTTTCAGGACCTGGTTATCTCCAAAGCTTTTATCGAGTTTTTTTACAAGGATAACATCCTTTCCCGAGCGCGATGTGCTGCTGAAACGGAGTCCCATTTTCTGTTGTTCGGTGTTAGGCCTATCGATTTTCTCAATCCTGTCCAGTCTCTTTTCCATGTTAAAGAGGCGTTTCCATATTTTGGGATTATCGGTGCGGTTACCCCAGTCCCTGAAGCGCTTTATGGCTTCCTCGATGGCCTTGACCTTCTTCTGTTGATTTTTGTAGGCTTCAAATTCGGCCATTTCCCGGCGGTCGTTTTCTTCCAGGTAATAAGAGTAATTTCCATTGAAAAGAGAGGTTTGGCCCTCTTCCAGTTCGACGATAGTATTTACTACTTTATCCAGGAAGTAGCGGTCATGTGAGATAATTAACACTGTGCCCGGGTACTGGCAAAGAAATTCCTCCAGCCATTCCACGGAATCGATATCCAGGTGGTTCGTAGGTTCGTCGAGAAGAAGTACATCGGGATTTTCAAGTAGTATGCGGCCAAGCATAACCCGTGTTTTTTCGCCCCCGCTTAGTGTGGTAATTCTGCGCCGGCGCATTGCCGGGCCAATCTTCAGGCCGGAGCAGATCTTTTCAACTTCGACCCCGGTATCATAACCCCCCTTATGTTCAAAACGGTTCTGCAATTCTCCGTATTGTCTTATCAAGAAAGCGTTTCCGTTATTTTCAATTGAAGCCATCTGTTTTTCCAGATTAACCATTTTCGCCTTTAAAGCGTGCAGATCATCGAAAGCGGATTTCAGCACCTCTTCCACAGTAGCATTTTGTGAAAATTCCGGGATCTGTTCCAGATAACCGATTGTGGAGCCTTTGCGCAGTGAAAGAACCCCTGAATCATAGCTTTCCAGCCCGGCTATGATCTTGAAAATGGTGGTTTTTCCGGTACCATTTCGGCCTATCAGTCCGGCTCGGTCACCTAACTGTATGTTAAAGGTGACGCCCTTTAGCACCTGAATAACCCCGAACGATTTTTCAATATTATTTAGACTAATTTCAACCATTTAGCAGATTCCATTTATAATCATAATAAAGGTTTCAATTTCAATTTCAACTTCATTTTTAATAAATTTATCCGAACCGTAAGAATTTAATCTCAAATCCGCCCGATGTCAGGGTTGGCATGATTCTTGAAAACTTCGCAAGCTCGTTCTCAACAATCCCGCCAACCCCTTTCGTCATTTTAGACTGATGCAGTAATCTGCCCATATAACCTCTTATGCCTGGAGCAACTGCACTTCCTGTTCCTCCATGAACTGTTTGGTATAGAGCCGGTGATAATAGCCTTTGTTTTTCAGCAGTTCATTGTGGCTGCCTTCCTCGATTATTTTACCCCGGGAGATGACCAGTATCCGGTCCGCTTCCCGTATGGTGGACAGCCGGTGGGCGATAATGAAGCTGGTCCTGCCTTCCAGCACCTCGTGGATAGCCGCCTGTATCATCATTTCCGATTCCGTGTCCACTGATGAAGTAGCCTCATCCAGCACGAATATGCGGGGATCGGCCAATATTGCCCGGGCGAATGAGATCAACTGCTTCTCCCCGGTGGACAGGCGTCCCCCTCCTTCTCCTACCTGGGTATCATACCCCTTTTCCAGCGTTCTAATGAAATTATGGGCGTTCACCAGGCGCGCAGCTTTTGTTATTTCCTCCTCGGATGCCTCCAGCCGGCCATAGGCAATATTATCCCGGATAGTCCCACTGAAAAGATGCGGAGACTGCAGAACGTAACCGAGGTTGGATTGCAGCCAGTGCAAAGAGCACTCCCGGTAGTCCACACCATCGATAAGTATCTGCCCTTCTGTAGGTTGATAAAACCGGCAGGCCAGATTGACTATGGTGCTTTTCCCCGAGCCGGTCTCGCCTACCAGGGCGATAGTCTCACCGGGATTAACCAGCAGATTGAAGTCGTTCAGTACATTATCCCCGTTACTGTAGGTGAAAAAGACCTTCCGGAATTCGATTTTCCCGGTAATGGATGGCCAGTTCTCCTTTCGGGGATGCAGGCTGTCTCCGAAGCGTGAAATTACTTCAGGGCTGTCCTTTATCTCCGGTAGCTCCTCGATCATGGACATAATCCGTTCCGCGGATGCCTGGGCGTTCTGCAGCTCAGCAAATATCCGAGCCACTTCGCGCAGGGGCTCGAAGAATTGCACCGTGTAAGAAAGGAACGCTACCAGTGTTCCGTAACTGATTACCTGCATCATCGCCCCTTTTCCACCGAACCATAACGCCAGTCCGGTACCGATACTGCCCAGGGTCAGTACAATGGGTAGGTAGAGCGAGGAAAATACCGCAGCCTTTACCGAATGATTAAACATCTTCCCGGTCAATTCCCTGAACTCTGCCAGGTTTTCTGACTCCCTCACAAGGGTTTTGGTGGTTCGGGCACCCATTATCCCCTCGTTGAAGGCCCCGGTTATGCGGGAGTTGGTCTTCCTTACTTTGCGGTAACTTCCCAGTATCTTCCGCTGAAAATATAGACTGATGACCACCAGAAAGGGGATAACGGTAAAGGTGATCAGGGCAAGTTTCCAGTTCATAAAGAGCATAACTACTGTAATTCCCAGCATCATCACGGATCCCCAGACCATGTCCACAAGTCCCCAGGCGATGATGTCGCCCAGACGGGAAGCGTCGGATGTCATTCGGGCCATCAGCCATCCCACCGCGGTTCGGTCGTAATAGGAGAGTGAGAGTTCCTGGAGATGATGAAATCCCTTTTTCCGGATGTCATAGCAGATTCCCATATCGATCTTACCAGCTATAGAGATAAAGAACCATACGTTAAAGGCTTGAATAACAACCAACAGCGCATAAACCAATGCGAACCGGGGCACTCCCAGGGTCGTGCCGGGGACTATGAAGTGGTCGATGGCATACTTGGTCATAAGTGGGAAGATAACATCGATCCCAGCTAACCCGATCATCAGTATCACCAGAACAGCAATGTATTTTTTGTAGGGCTTAGTAAAGCGGAGTAAACGCCGCCATAATCCCCAATCGAATTTCTTTATATATTCCTTTTCATCAAAGGCAGTCATTATATTAATCCTTTTTGAAAGTTAAATATTGTTCATTAAATCAGATGTACCTTTTTTTTATTCAGCCATAATAGCCTGGTTGACATTTAAGTGTTTGTGCTCTCGAATTCCTGCTCCAGCTTGTTCTGAATTGTCCATATACGCTGGTAGAGCCCAGGCTGTTCGATCAATTCCCGGTGCTTTCCCGACTGAATCAATTCTCCTTTTTCGAGCACGATGATTAGGTCTGCTTCGGCCAGGGTACTTATTCTGTGGGAGATGATGAATGTAGTGGCTTTGTGCTTACGCAGTTTAAGAGCCCTCCGGATAGCGGCATCGGTTTCGGAATCCACTGCGCTAAGGGAATCGTCGAAGATCATTATAGGGCATTCGCGGATCAAGGCACGGGCAATAGCTATCCTTTGTAACTGTCCGCCGGAAAGGGTCACTCCGCGTTCTCCAACGGGGCTTTCGTAACCCTTCTCAAAGCCTAATATCACATCATGAACAGCAGCGCACTGAGCAGCATTATAGATCTCACATTCATCAGCATCCAGACAGGATAGGGCGATGTTATCCCGGATCGTCCTGGAGAAGAGGAATGGTTCCTGGAGTACCAGGGCAAGGTTGGCGCGCAGCCACTTTTTGCTGATCCGCTTCAACTCCACACCATCCAGTAAGATGCAGCCTTTTTGATATTCATAGAGTCGGGGCAGCAGGTGCATCAAGGTGCTTTTCCCTGAACCCGTGGGTCCAAGAATTGCTACTGTTTGCCCGGGCGCTACTTTAAAACTGATATCTTTGAGCAATGGTCTGTTAGGCTCATACTCGAACCATACATTCCGGAACTCTATTTTGCCTGTTATTTCCGGTTCAATAAGGTTTTCATCGCTATTTACGATCTCGAAATCCGGTTCGCGTTCCTGTTCAAGGATTTCCTGTATTCTGCCTAATGAGACTATTGTTTTGCCCATATCGGTCAGTATGCGGCCCATCTGGCGAACCGGCCAGAGCAGCATCCCTTCATAGGTGGTAAAGACCACAAGGGTGCCCAGCGTTATTGTGCCGGAAGCAGCCCAGTAAACGCCAAGAACAAGCACTGCGGCAATCTGGAGAAGGCACATCAGATCAGATGAGCCCCAGTACCAGGCCAATAGAACGATCAAGCGGTAAGTCAGGTCACGAAACCGGCGGTTCTTTTGGTCAAACTTGCCAATTTCGAACGCTTGACGGGCAAAAGCCCTGACTACCCGGACACCGGTCAGGTTCTCCTGTAAAACATTCGACATCAGCCCCTCAGCCTCATCGGACTGCTGGAAAGCTTTTTTAACCTTTAAAAAAAAGACCAGCGCGAAGGTGAAAATAACAGGAACCACGGCCATCGCAACCAGGGTCATTTGCACGCTCAACATCAGCATGAAAGGAAGAACCGTAGCGATCATGAAAACTGCTCTGCCTACCTCTACCAGTTGAACGGCGAGAAAGCCCCGGATAGTATCCACATCGGAGGTGCAGCGCTGGATAAGGTCGCCGGTCTGAGCTTTCACATGGTAATCGTAGGACAGGTGCTGGAGATGATCGTAGAGCTTATCCCGGATATTCCGGGCAGTAGATTCAGCAGCAATAGCTGCCCATTTTCCCTTCAAATAAATGAATATTCCGTTTGACAGGGTCAGGATTACAAGCGTTAATGCGGCAAGCCATAGATTCTTGGCAAGCATACCCTTATCTCCGAGACCTCTTAGTATCCCGGTCAAGCCGTTCGGCAGATTGACCGGCTGATTCCCGATGATGGAATCTATCACAAATCTAAGCACCAGCGGACTGACTATTGAGAATAGGGTTGCAATACCTACTGCCCCGATAGCCAGCAGGTAAAGTGTCCTATTCCCATTCATGAATTTCCAAAGTAATTTAATTCTTTTCATAATATCGATCCTTTGTTTTATGTTATAAAATCATTTTGTAAAATAAAAACCGCACATTCATTCATTCGAATCCGCGGTCTTTTCAGAAAATTTTTGGGAAATAAAAAAGCCACGAACTCTAATTGAGGATCAGGCCCGTGGCTTTTGTAAAATATAGAAGAGGTCTTATGTCAAGGGTGCCACCGGGTTGATCCAGGAGCTTTCAAACCCGGCACCAAATTGCCCGGGATATTGATGCTCCTATTGTTGGTCAACATAATAATCATACTATTATAAGCCTCCTTATAATTTTCATTAAGATAATTTAGGGCAATTTATAATAAGGATATATTTTTGTCAAGTTTTATTAGCAACTAAATTCTGCTTTATCCTTTCACTAATAAAAACTTCAAGGTTTATTGCTTTAACTGCTTGCTTTTTTCCTATTACTTGATATATTAACTTTACAATTTAGGTGAAACTTCCTGGTTTGGTGTTATGGTTTTAATACTATAATTAATGACAAACCAGAAGGTTTCACTATTTTTTTATATTTAACAACGAATTGAGTTAAAATATACTGGTTTTTTCAAAAAAGGTAAAAATATGAGATTGATTATCAACAATGAATATTCTAAGAGGGTAGTGATTGAATTTATTCCGGTGCTAAATGAACTAGTTCAGATCATTAATAAGGCAGGCGAGACAACGACGTCCAACAATTCATAGCCAGTTCCGGAGCGTTTGCGCCTGCCCCTAAGATTTGTTTCCACCCATTGGCAAGCTCATGGACAGGTCTTCGACTTCGGATACTCGCTGGCCTTTAGTGGAAATAATAATAAATCCACATTATTAATAAAGTAATTTTAGCAATTTTAATCTTAAACACATGGCACTTACCTTCATAATAGCAGCGATATTTTTCTCCGTTATAGCGGCAATACGGCCTTTTAAAATTGGACAAATTCCTGTGAATATTGTAACTGGACCGCTTATCGCCCTGACCGCACTCCTTTTGTTGCAAGTTATTGATTTAGAAACAGTCAAACTCGGTATCATAGGCAACAACCAGCTCAGGCCCTGGGAAATCATTGTGATTTTCTTCACCGTTGCCTACGTCAGTATTAGCGTTGATGTCACCGGTATTTTAGACTTTTTCGCATTTAAGATCGTTCACAGGGCAAAGGGTAACGGTGTTAAACTTTTTATTTTCATCTACTTATTTGCTTGCTGCCTTACTGTTTTCACATCAAACGATATTGTTATTCTAACTTTAACACCGATCATTTTCTATCTCGGCAAACATGCAAAACTCAATGTAGTACCGTTACTCTTTACAGAATTTTTTGGAGCTAACACGTTGAGCATGTTGCTCTACATCGGAAATCCAACGAATATCATTGTTGGTAATGCACTTAGGATGGACTTCTTAGAATATACCAGGATCATGTGGCTCCCTACTGTCGTAGCAGCACTTGCTAATCTGACTCTGTTATACATTTTGTTCAGAAAAAAGATAACCAGAAAATTCAAACCAAATCTTGATTCGGAATTCTCAGTAAGGAATTGGTGGGACGCCATCACCAGCTCCATATTGTTACTTGCAATGCTGGCAACATTAGCGGCATCACAGACACTTAGCATTTCTATCTGGTTGGTTACATCTGCCTTTGCTCTTATCTTTATCATCAACGACCTTCTCTTTGAAATGTACTTCACGTTAAAAGACAGGGCATTAAATGAAACCGATCTTTTTAAAGACAAGGGAGAAATATTCAAACTCTACGGCATTAAAGAAGACCAGCATAAATTTTGGATAACGGTCAAACGCATCCCGTGGAAAATTCTTCCGTTCGTGATTGTGGTCTTCATTCTCGTTGCTGATCTTAATGTATATGGAGCTGTTGATTGGCTTGCTACTATGATTTCCCAAATGTCCACCACCCTCGCAAGCAGTATTGCCACAAATGGCATCCTCGGATTCATACTATCCAACATAATCAACAACCAACCAATGACTATCTTGCTCAGCAATATACTTGTGAGTTGCAGTTTGCAGACCTCCGCGCTCGCATTTCAGGGCGGAGCTTATGCTGTAGTCATTGCCAGCAATTTAGGAGCTAATCTTACCTTAATAGGAGCACTCGCAGGGCTAATGTGGATAAAAATATTGAAAACAAAAGGACTTGAAGTTAGTTACTTTGACTTTTTAAGAACAGGAGTGATTATCACACCAATAGTCTTTGTTCTGACATTGCTAACACTGTACTTAGTTCTTATATAAAATCCCAAAAATAATTTTCACAACCTATTTGGGATAATTCATAAAGTGGATAGAGCTATCCGAAACTGCTTGCCAATTTTACAATATTTTATATTTTGTTTTTGATGTTTTGGTTAAACCTTCTTGTGGGAATTTGGTCATTCAAATCCCATATTTATTGGTAACAAGGAGGTTTTATAATGGCATTATTAAAGATGAAAACAGATTGCAATTTTTAGGAGTTTACACATGAAAAAAGTACAATTCATCTGGATATTAACCTTTATACTTTTGATAATATCTTTTACCTGGGCGGAGATACCCCGGATAATGAACTACCAGGGGAAACTTACCGACCTGGATGGTGTTGCGGTGGAGGGAACCTGTGCCATTGGCTTTAAAATTTACGACGAATCTGCCGAAGGAAGTCCCCTGTGGGGCGAAACCTTGTCGGTAAATGTATATAAAGGATTGTTCGATGTTCAACTCGGGAATACTCATCCTATTCTGCTCGATTTCTCTGTGCCTTATTGGATGGAAATCTCTGTTAGTACCGACGGGGGAACTACCTGGGATATCCTGGAACCAAGAGAAAAATTAGCCACCCTATCTTATGCTTTCCGGTCGATTTATTGTGATACGGCATCTTTTCTGAAGTTCATGCCACCTATTGCTTTAATTTTGCCGAATCCGGTAGTCTTATGCGCCGGTGAACAAATTGCCCTGAATGGTCATCCTCATGGCGGTTCGGGAACCTATTCAGTCCATTTATGGACGGGAGATACTTCACCGCTATCTGCCACTAACTTACCCAATCCCACCTTCCTCGCGGAAACGGAAGGCCTTTACAATCTTATTTACTCAGTGACAGATGACCGCGGAGCAAGCGGCTCTGATGGCATAACTATAACCGTGAACGACTCTCCGGTGGTTAGCTTTGAACCTTCCAATCAAACTGTCAACGAGGGAGAAAGTGTTAGCTTTGGAGTTATCTCCTCTGGAGGGAGCTTATCTTACCAATGGCAGGAAAATAGCGGAGAGGGCTGGTTAAATATCTCACTCGGGGGAAGTGAACCCGCTTACTCTGGAGTTACGACGGATAGCTTAACCTTAAGCAATGTACCCTGGAATTATAATGGCTATGATTACCGCTGTAAACTATCTAATCCCTGCGACAGCTCAGTTTCCAGTTCTGCAAATTTAACCGTAATCTCTTCCTGGGAAGGAGTTTGTGAGGAAACAGCCATCATGGATATAATCAGTGACTCTACTGGCTACATCTGGATGGACCGAAACCTGGGCGCGGCTCGGCAAGCTCTTGATTATAATGATCATCTTGCTTATGGGGCATTATTTCAGTGGGGCAGGCTAAGCGATGATCACGAATGTATTGTTTGGAGTGACTCAGCAAGCGGGACACCGGTCAATGGCGCTATTGTCCCCACCAGTTCCGGCGATGATCCCGGTCACAGCGATTTTATCCTGGGAGATTCCTTACATCTGGATTGGCGCAATCCCCCGAACGATGATCTGTGGCAAGGAGTCTTAGGTATTAACAATCCCTGTCCCCCGGGTTACCGTCTTCCCACCCAAACGGAGTTAGAGAATGAACTTGAAAGCTGGGATACTGACGATAGAGAGGGTGCTTATTCCAGTCCATTAAAGCTGGTTGTGGCAGGATACCGGCTTGGAAATTCTGGCAATCTTAGCGGAGTCGGTACCGCAGGGTTGCTCTGGAGTTCTACAACCTCCGGAGGAGAATCCTATCGCCTAAGCTTCAATGAAGAAAATGCATACTTAGCTCTAAGCTATCGAACCTATGGGTTCTGCGTCCGTTGTATTAAAGATTGATGAGATTAACTATCAAAACCTCAATGATATTCGTGCCATCGCTTTAATCTGTTTTCTATTACAATCCTTAACAGGTTACTTATTTTCCAGTTCCGAGATCCTTTGCTTGAGTTCTTCGATCTGGGACGGCTGTTCCCTTGATACGCCTTTGGCTACTCAGAGCCCGGCAATAGCGAATTAGGGGCGGTGGCTTCGATACGATGCTTCGCATCTACTCAGCCGCCGGGGTGTTGTGAACTACGGGCGCTGAGTAATACTGGCTATCGCCAGGCTTTACGCTGAGAAAATAATGTAATTATCCTTGACAGAGAAAGAATACCCGTTATCTTTCGGAAAGTATCTGCGATAAAGGTCGAATATCGACCGCTAACGCAAACAGATACCGACAATACGATTATTACATTTTTAAATAAGCCTTTCTATTAGATGGTGTATTTGAGTTCCAATGCCTTGAGGCCATCTATTTGAAGAATCCTCGAGGCTTTGAGCTCTATGAATTGCCTCATTAATTATTGTAATAAAGTATTCACAATCATTTATTGAAACTCCATGGTCTGCCAGATAATTATTAAGTTTATTCTTTACTATCCTGCATTTACTACTAGTATTGTTTATAGAAGTTATCAGTTCTTGATCAACATCGGTGATATGTAATAGTAACCATAACTCGAAACATGGGTTACTAATCGCATAATTATAATTTTTCTGTATGCAACACCTGGAGATATAATTTAATTCATTATCAGTCCAATTGTCTTTATCGATAATCATCCACAATTCATCGTTTTTATTTAGACTGTATTTGCGTCTAAAACTATTCAGTTCTTCAAGAACATATCGCGGGGCTGACAATGAAAGATCCCTTTCTCTCTGAAATTCCAGATGTAGATTTGGCTTTGAGTATTTTTTCCTGAGTGCATCAAAATAATTCCTCTCAGGTTGTTCTCCCTCAGATGCAACTACTATTAATTTAGCATCTCTAAAACCTGTTTTTCTGGTAAACTTTCTTCGCGGAAGTTCCATACTATACCCACCCAAGGTCCTTGATTTTGTGTATGACAGGAATTGCTCCAAACCTTCCTAACATATAGCCCTTTTTTATATCCTTATCATACCTTGGTTTAAATTCTTCAAGGGAATATAGCTGTGATTGCTGGTCTTTGTCCTTTTCGATGAACCAAATTTCATCACGTCTTAAAAGATTCAAATCCAAAAGATTAATTTCATGTGTTGTTGCAATGAGCTGACTTTCATTGTCTTTCGAGTTTTCCAAAAATACCTTAATCAGATTATATGTTAGATTAGGATGAAGACTTCTATTTAACTCATCGATTATAAAAACCATCTCCTGGTTTATTAAACTTAACAATGCCGGAATAAGATCAATTAGTCTTTTTGTCCCATCTGACTCATTTTTAATTTCAAAGTTTATTTCCTTCCCCGAATCCATTTTATGCCTTGTGAATAGCTTAAGGGCTTTAAATTCTTTATTGTCATCTATATACACAGTATATCTCTGGTGATTTGGTAGATTTATAATACCAATGTGATCCTTTTTGAGATTTCTCATAATTTCATTTTTGATTACACCAGGTATTTCAGTCATATCTTTCTGTAAATCCAATTCTTCTGTCAATATTCCCTCAATACCAGTATCAAAGAGTTCAAAAAAATTACTGTAGATTTCACATAATTTTTGGGTTGCATTCACAAGCAAGTCTATTTTCTCGTACTTTGTTTCAGGATAAATAATCGTCAGTGCTGATTTAAACCAGTCATAAGCATCAGAAAAGGCTTTAACATTCTGTTCTTCAGCTTGAGTCAAAAAAAGCTTGTTTGGCCTGGTGCTTTTGGCAACAAACTTCAAAAATTGAGTGTCATTTGTATTTTTTATCTTATTACCAAGTTTAACTTCAACTTGCTTGTTTGATAATGTTATTCTTTCAAAAATAATTTTCTCAGTTGTTTTTCCTATTAGATTTAAGTGTTCTTCTAATATACTTTCACGGTTTATTGTAAATCCATAAACATATATGTTTTTATTATATTTAAAAACAAACTCAAAATTTGTTGGAACATTTTCGTTGCCAGATTT
>JAFGGQ010000070.1 GCA_016930435.1 bacterium | reverse complement strand
TATAATGCCTATTCTGGACAACGAAGGTTATGAACTGGTGGAATTAAGGGATCAGGGTACCGGTCGTTCCCGCAAACTACAGGTATTTATCTACCGGCAAAGTGGTTTTGACGTGGAGGATTGCGCCCGGATAAGCAGGAAGATATCCGATGAGTTGGATCTTGAAGATCTGATCTCCACCCACTATTTTCTGGAGGTTTCTTCTCCGGGGCTGGACCGTAAGCTCACCACGCTCCGGGATTTTACCCGGAATTTAGGCCAGGATCTGGATTTTGTTTTTAAGGATGGCAAAGCCATTACCGGAACTTTATTAAATGTTGATAATAATCAGCTCGACCTGCTGGTAAATGGGGAGAAGCAAGGCTTTTCCCTTAACCAAATCCATTACGCTAAAATCAGTATTAAAATGGGAAGGAAAGATGGGTGAAAACTTAGCAAATATCCATTTCATTGAAGCATTTGAAGATATTGTTTCCGAAAAAGGACTGGACCGCGAAACAATTCTGGAAACCTTGGAAGAAGCAATTAAACTGGCCATTAAGAACAAGTTCGGTTCTGCTGACAATGTAAAGGTGGATATCGACCCCGATCTGGGCACACTGAATGTTATTGCTGAAAAAAATGTTGTTAGCGAGGTTACCGATCCGATGCTGGAAATCTTGTTGACTGATGCTCAAAAGATAAAACCCAAGGCCAAGGAGGGAGATATTGTAGATATCAAGCTGGATCCTACTACATTTGGCCGTAATGCTATTCTGGCTGCAAAGCAAAAGTTGATCCAGAAGATATTTGAGGCTGAAAGGGAGAGAATTTACAATGACTATCAGCACAAGCTGGGCGAGGTAGTAACTGGTAGTGTTCAGAGGTTCGAAGGGGGGAATGTGGTTCTGAATTTAGGTAAAGCCGAGGGGGTAATTCCCAAGAAAGAACAGCTTCCCAACGAATTCTACCAGCGTGGCCGAACTGTAAGGGCTTATGTAAAAGAGGTCAAGAAAGAGTCAAAGGGACCACAGATTATTTTGTCACGTACCGATCCTGAATTTTTAAAGAAGCTTTTTGAATTCGAGGTACCCGAGATCTATGAAACCCGGGTAGCCCTGAATTTGGTAGCTCGGGATCCTGGACGGCGCTCCAAAATAGCGGTTTCCTCCATTGATACCAAAATTGACCCGGTGGGAGCTTGCGTGGGATTGAAAGGAGTGAGGGTACAGAGTATAGTCAAGGAATTGAATAATGAAAAGATAGATGTGATCCGCTTTGATTCCGATCCGGAGGTCTTTGTCGCCCGGGCATTGGCCCCTGCAGTAGTTATAGACAGCGTGCTTTACCCCGAAGAAAAAAAGATCACCGTGGTCGTAAGTGATGAAGAACTATCCCTGGCCATCGGGAAGGGCGGACAGAATGCTCGTTTAGCGGCGAGACTTACCGGCTGGAAAATTACAATTTATGGTAAAAGTCAATACCCACAAATCCTCATGGATATTGGCGAAATGGAAGGGATCACACCAAAGCTGGCGGATAAACTTCGTAAGTTCGAAATCAATACCATTCAAAAACTTGCCCGTACAGACCGAAGCCTGCTGGAAGCAATTCCTGAGATTGAGCCGGAGAAAGCTGCCGAAATGATTAAAAGGGCAAATGAGATAGTGGATAAAATTAATGAAGAGAATGCTTTTGTAACCAAGTGAGGATAAGAGGAGATTTAGGTGGCCGAAAAGAAACGGATATATGAGTTAGCCAAAGAGATAGGCAAGTCCAGCAAGGAATTGCTGACTATATTGCGGGATCTGGGATATGCGGTAAAAAACCACATGGAATTGGCCACGCCGGAAATGATCAACAAGGTTTCTAAATCATTGGAGATCGATAAAAAGGAAAAGGAAAAGAAGAAACCGCCATCCAAAGCGGAACCGGTAGATAAAGAAAAAACCAAAAAGCCAAAGGCGGAACGGAAACCAAAAGAAGACATCAAAAAACGAAAGCGACGACATAAGGAAATTCTGGATAGCATAGCACAGGATAAAGTAGAATCCACGGTAAAACAGACCCTTGCCCGGATAGAGGCCGGCAAGAAAACTAAAAAGTACAAGAAAAAAGGCGCTCATGATGTAAAGGAAAGTGAAGAAAAGGTACTTCGCGTCCCCGAGAGTTTCACCGTCAAGGAATTATCCGAAAAACTGGATGTTTCTCCCTCAGAGATTATTAAGAAGTGCCTGGACCTTGGGCAAATGGTCACCATTAACCACCGCCTGGATTTTGAGACAATTGCCCTGGTAAGCGATGAATATGGTTTTCGGGTAAAGAAAATGGAAGAGTTTTTCCGGGAAGAACCCTTAGATGATGAGGAAGAGGAGGAGGGTTCGGAAACCAGACCCCCCATCGTTACCGTGATGGGTCATGTGGATCATGGAAAGACCACACTTCTGGATTACATTCGCAAATCTAATGTTGTAGCAGGAGAGAAGGGTGGAATTACACAGCATATCGGGGCTTATGTGACCGAGACAGAATATGGCCGGATTACCTTTTTGGACACGCCCGGTCATGAGGCTTTCACAGCTATGCGGGCCAGGGGTTCTCAGGCCACTGACATTGTGGTGGTGGTTATCGGAGCCGATGACGGGATTATGCCCCAAACCGAGGAAGCTCTGGATCACGCCAAGGCGGGGGGAGTCCCTATAATTATCGCTATTAATAAGATCGACCTGCCCCAGGCCAATGTCCCAAAGGTTAATCAGCAGTTAGCCCAGGCTGGACTTCTTGTTGAAGACCTGGGAGGCGAAATACTATGTACCGAGATCAGCGCCTTGAAGGGAGAAGGAGTGGATCACCTCCTGGAATTGATATCCCTGCAGGCAGAACTGCTGGAATTAAAATGCAATCCCCACCGTAAAGCGATCGGGGTTACCCTTGAAGCGAATCTGGACCGGGGAATGGGACCGGTCGCTACAATACTCATCACCGATGGTTCGCTAAAAATTGGAGACCCTTTTGTGGTCGGAGTACAATATGGAAAGATACGGAATATGTACAACGAACGCGGCCAACAATTGAACATCGCTTTGCCTTCTACTCCGGTCAGGATAACCGGAATCTCGGGGATCCCGGAAGCCGGGGATAACTTTTTTGTTACCGAATCGGATCAGGAAGCGCGTGAATTAAGTGATACACGTCTTTCACTGAAACGGGCTGAAACGGTAACCACGGTTCCTAAAAAGATCAGCCTTGAAAATCTCAAACAGCATATTGAAAACCAGAAACTGGATGAACTTAAAGTTGTTCTGAAAGCTGATTTTAAAGGTTCTTTAGGGGCAATAAAGGATGTTCTGGCAGGCATTGGAACCGAAAACCTGAGGGTGGAAGTAATTCACTCCGGCGTGGGCACTATCTCCGAAGCCGATGTCCTTCTTGCTGCAGCCTCAGAAGCGGTCATTATCGCTTTCCATGTCGAAATGGACAGCCGGGCAGAAAAGGTAGCAAAACAGGAAAATGTGGAGATCCGTACCTATGATGTTATTTACGAGCTGAAAGACGAAGTTATCAGGGCTCTGGAAGGGATGCTTGAACCGGAAATCAAGGAAGAATACACAGGATCTGCTGAGATACGACAGGTCTTCAAGATAACAGGAGCAGGTAAAATCGCCGGATGCTATGTTACAGACGGGACTATTCGCCGCCGTTCCAAATTTAAACTCAGAAGAGACAGCGAAATTATTACCGAAGGGATAATCACAGCCCTGAAGCATTTTAAGCAAGATGTCCCGGAAGTAAAACAAGGCTTTGAATGCGGTATTAATCTGGGGGATTTTCAAGATTTCAATGAAGGGGATGTGATAGAAGTTTACCAAATAACCAAGACCGCCAAAAAACTGTCCGGTTAAAACCTTTATCCGGTTAATCCCCTGTAATATTCATCCAGTTTATGAATAGTGAAGGTTTATACTGCAAGATAGTGGTCTTATCTGAAAATATAATAGAAAATCCATGGAAATAGGCATTTGCAGCGTGGAGTTATATATCCCCTCGGTGCTGTCCCTGAAGGGAAAACGAATGATATTAAAAAGCCTTTTAACAAAGATCAGAAATAAATATAATGTTTCCATCTCGGAAGTTGACCACAATGACCTTTGGCAACGCAGTACATTGACCATGGTTACCGTCGCAAATGACCGGAAAAGGGTAGATCAGGTATTGAATAACGTGCGCAAATTTATCGAGATGGAGAAAAGAGTCAGCATTATTGACTATGAAACGGAGATGTATTAAACATTATGTCAAAGACCAGGATACGAAAATTGGAGCATCTGTTGTTGGAAAGCATCAGTGATATACTCAGTGGGGATATTTCCGACCCCAGATTGGGTTTGGTTTCACTCACCGGAGTAGAGCTCAGCCCCGATGCAAAATTTGCGAAGGTATTTTATACCGTCCTGGGCAATGATTCTGAAAAAAAATCTACGGAGATCGTATTGACCAGGGCAATTAGTTTTATTCAACATCAACTTGCGGAGAAAACAGTGCTCAGATATACTCCTCACCTAAGGTTTTTATATGATTCATCTATGGATAAAGGGTTCAGGATCGAAGAAAAATTGAAAAACTTAAAGGATATTGATGAAGGAAATTCTGTGGAAAATAATCAATCTGATTCAGACGACTAATTCCTTCGTTCTGGCATCACATACTGACCCCGATGGCGATTCGATAGGCTCATTGATGGCCCTTGGTATGTTCTTAAAGCAACTCGGGAAAAATGTGTACATCCAAATGCGTGAAAATGTACCCCCCAAATACGCCTTTCTGATCAAGGACCTGACTTATTGTAGTGATAATGTTAATGACCCTGAAGTGTTCGTAGTGCTGGATACCTCTTCTATTGACAGGATCGATAAGGTAGCCAATCATCTTAACACACAGGAAGCCTTTATACTGAATATCGATCACCATGGTGATAATTTACATTTTGGCGATCTGAATTGGGTTGACCCTGCTTATCCTGCAGTTGGAGTGATGGTTTTTCAGATATTGAAAGAAATGGGAGCAGAATTCACTCCCCTTATTGCTACCAATCTATATACTGCTATCCTCACTGATACTGGAGGATTCATGTTCAGTAATACTACCCCGGAGGTACTGGAACAGGCGGCTTTTCTTACCAAGAAAGGAGCAACACCAGGGTGGATAGCCTCTCAGGTTTATCTAAATCATTCCAAAAATTACCTTATAAATGTGGGAATCGCCCTTAATAACCTCCAGTTTTACATGGATGATCAAATCTTATTCATGGTGATGGATAATCGGTCTGTATTGCGTTCCAGTTCATCTTTTTCCGAAACCGAAGGGATTGTTGATTTCACACTTAAGGTTAAAGGGGTAAAGGTAGGGGTGCTATTTAAAGAAGTGCAGAGAGAGCATATCCGTATCTCCATGCGTTCCAATGGATTCGTTGACGTTGCGCATATTTGCGCCGAATTTGGGGGAGGGGGGCATCATAATGCAGCGGGATGTACGTTTTATGATACCCTGGAAAACTCCCAGCAGACAATCCTGCAGAAAATAATCAATGTATTGAAAGCACAAAATGAAGAGTGGCGTACTGTTAATAAATAAGCATAGATCGGTGACCTCTTTTCAGATCACCGATTATATAAAAAAGCGAACCGGGTATCGGAAGGTAGGACATCTTGGAACTCTGGATCCCCAGGCGGAAGGTCTCCTTCCTATCTTGTTGGGAGATGCTACCAAGCTGGTTCCCTTTCTGATCGAACAGGATAAGGAATATATCGGCACTATGGTGCTGGGGGAAGAACGCGATACTATGGACCGTGAGGGCAAGGTCATTCAGAGATACCCCCTAAAAAGTCTGAAACAACAGGAGATCGATGACATTATTAGTTCTTTTCATGGCCCAATCGAACAGGCGCCTCCCATTTATTCAGCGGTAAAGGTCAATGGCCAACCCTCTTATAAACTTGTTCGGAAGGGGCTTTCGCCAAGGCTATCCCCAAGAACAGTTGTTATAAAGGAACTATATGCCGACCGGGCAACAGACCGGACAATTGATTTCAAAGTGGTCTGTTCCAAGGGCACCTACGTGCGCAGCCTGGTCAGCGATATCGGGAAAAAACTGGGAATGGGGGCTTACCTGGACCGCCTGGTGAGAACCAGAAATGGAAAGTTCAGTCTGGATCAGTCCATTAACCTTAAAGAATTGGAAGAATTCCTCGAAAAACAAGATTTGGAAAGCCTGATAATCAGTATCGAGGATGCGTTAGCCTTTTTGCCCTCCCTTACATTAAAGGATGAATATTCCCCATTGGTTATGAATGGGATACCCTGTAAAACCTTTTTTTTCATGGAAGAGATACATTTCCCACCCGGTCAGGTAGTCCTCTTGAAATCTTCCGGAGGTTACGTTCAAGCAGTAGTAAAAAGTATCCAAACCGACCTGGAGAACGGTTCTGAATCCCAGAGTTTCGAATATATTAGAGTTTTTCACCCTCAATCAGTTCAGGTATGAAGATCATTGACATAAATGACCCCGGGGATTTCCGTTTTCCTCCTATGGTTTTTGCAGTGGGAGGCTTTGATGGCCTTCATCGTGGCCATGAACTGATCATAAATACGGTAATAGGCCATGCTAAAGACCAGGGATTAGAAAGCGCTCTGATTAGTTTTGACCCTATCCCAAAGGCTTATTTTAGCGATTCAAAATACACCCAATTGTTGACCACTAAATTTGAGAAAATACGGCGTATTAACCATAAATTTGCACTGGATTACTTGATTTTCCTTGCCTTCAATCAAAATTTTGCTAATTTGAGCTACACTGATTTTATTGAACGGTACCTGGTCCAGCTTTTCAATGCCCGGGAGGTCGTACTGGGCAAGGACCATAATTTTGGAAAAGATGCCCGGGGCAACCCGGCTGGGATTGAAACTCTGGGCATACAGTTCGGTTTTAAGGTTACAATAGTGGATACACTGATCCATGATCAGAAACCTATAAAAAGTAGCCGAATCCGGAATTTAATTGAAGAAGGAGAGATGGAAATCGTAAATCAAATGTTAGGTTATCCCTATACTTTAACTGAAAAGGTACAACCGGGCCGGAAAATCGGAAGGAAACTGGGGTATCCGACTATTAATTTTAACCTGGATTATAAAAAAGCAATTCCAGGTGATGGCGTTTACCTGATATCCTCCCTGCTCGATGGCAAGAGGTTCTATGGCATGATGTATATCGGAGAGAGCCCCACAATGGGCAAGGTTGATCGACACGGAGAAATACATTTTTTGGAACTGGATAGGGAAATACAGCCAGCAAAATTGCGATTGGAAATTTACAAGAGAATAAGGGAAGATATGTATTTTGATTCTACCGGGGAGTTAGTTAAACAAATAGACCGGGATAAAGAAAGGGCCCTGAATTTAATCGTTGATTTGGATTTACAATAATTATGACCAAAGGAGGTAATTAATTTGGCACAGAGTAGTGAAAGAAAAGCGGAAATCATTGAGGGATTTCAACACCATGAAAAGGATTGTGGATCCACGGAGGTTCAAATTGCCTTATTGACGGACCGCATAAATTATCTTACCGAGCATTTTAAAGCCCATAAACACGATAATAATTCCAAAAGAGGTTTATTAAGGTTGATCGGGAGAAGAAAACGGTTAATTAAATATCTAAAAGAAAAAAATTATAATCTCTATCTGGAGACTATAGGCAGATTAGGGATAAGAAAGTAGAATATAATACTGGCCTTGATGGTCGTATTAGAATCATTTGGAGGATAGATGGCTAATGTTAGTTTTGAACTGGGAAACCGGTCATATTCGATTGAAGAAGGTAAAGTTGCCAGGCAGGCAGACGGCTCGGTAATCGTCCGTTATGGTGATACCATTGTTTTGGTAACTGCTTGCGTAAGCAAAGAGGCTAAGCTGGATTATGGGTTTTTTCCTTTAATGGTTGATTATCAGGAGAAGGCTTATGCTGCGGGAAAGATCCCGGGTGGTTTTTTTAAACGGGAAGGCCGCCCGCAAACAAAAGAGATAATATCAGCCCGGATAACCGACCGGTCCATTCGGCCACTCTTCCCGGATGATTTTATGAACGAGGTGCAGATCACTATTACGGTGATCTCCTATGATCAGGAGAATGATCCTGAGATTCTGGGGATTACCGGAACATCAGCTGCCCTTTCCCTGGCTGGTATCCCTTTTAAGGGGCCCATTGCCGGAGTACGGATCGGGCGAATCGGCGGTAATTATATTATAAATCCAACACTTAATGAAAGGGAAACCTCCGATATCGACATTGTTTTAGCTGGGACTGGAACTGATATTATAATGGTCGAGGGGGAGGCCTGGGAGGTTGATGAAGAAACCATGCTGGGCGCCCTGAAATTCGCCTTGCCGTACCTGGATCAGCTGGTTGAGAAGCAAAAGGAACTGCTTGCTCAAAAAGGCGTTAAGATTATGGAATATGAACCCCTGATTGTTCCTGAAGAGATCATCATTAAAACCGAAGAATACGCCTCCGGGAAAATTTTGGATGCCTTCGGCATCCCCTCCAAAAAAGCCCGTCAATCAGCACTCAATGATATATATAAGGGCTTGGTTGAAAAGCTTTCAGATGAATACCCGGATAGCGAAAACCTGATCTCAAATGCCTTTCATAAGCTTGAAGGAAAGCTTATGCGGAAGATGGTTTTCGAAAACCATAAGCGTATAGATGGCCGTGAATTCGATGAAGTCCGCTCCATTTCATGCGAAGTGAGCTTTCTTCCCCGTACCCATGGCTCGGCATTATTCACCCGCGGGGAAACCCAGTCCCTGATGGTCCTTACCCTTGGTACCAAACTGGACGAGAAAAAGATCGAGGATCTGGAGGGGGAATCCTGGAAGACCTTTATGCTTCATTATAATTTTCCATCCTTCAGTGTGGGCGAGGTCAAGCCTTCCCGGGGGCCAGGCCGCCGCGAAATCGGACATGGCGTACTGGCTGAGAAAGCCCTCCAGCAAGTGATGCCCAAGGATGAATCCTTCCCCTATACAATTCGGCTTGTCTCTGATATCCTGGAATCCAATGGCTCCTCCTCTATGGCTTCAGTTTGCGCCGGAAGTCTCGCCCTCATGGATGCGGCAGTGCCGATTAAAACCGCCGTTGCCGGAGTGGCAATGGGACTCATGAAAGAAAATGACCAGGTGGCTATCCTAACCGATATACTTGGCGACGAGGACCATAACGGTGATATGGATTTTAAGGTTGCCGGTACCCAAAGTGGGATCACCGCCTTCCAGATGGATATTAAGATCACCGGTTTGGATTTCGATATCCTCAAAAAAGCCCTATACCAAGCTAAAGAAGGCCGATTGAAAATATTGGATATTATGAACCAGGTTATCGATAAACCCCGGGCTAATATCTCCGCCTATGCCCCAAGGATTCAAACCCTGAAGATTAACCCGGAACGGATCGGCGCCCTGATCGGGCCCGGTGGCAAGATCATACGCTCTATTCAGGATTGCACCGGAGCAACCATTGCCGTGGAAGATGACGGTACCGTGATGATCTTCTCCAAAACCATGGAGGGTATGGAAGAAGCCGTAAAGCTGGTAAAAGCAAATACCGACGAACCCGAGTTGAACGCTATATATGAAGGGGTAGTAAAAGGAATTACAAACTTTGGTGCGTTTATCGAAGTATTACCCGGTTTCGAAGGACTATTGCATATTTCCGAGATTGATCACAAACGGACCCCATCCGTGGAGAGCGTCTTTAAACTGGGTGATGTGGTCAGGGTCAAAGTCATCGGTATAGATGACAATGGCAAAATCCGGTTGAGCAGAAAAGTCCTGCTTAATAATGACTAGCAAATTTAGAGATATAATTCATTAATTCAATCTAAATTTAGCTTATTCCCAATGTCTTGAATTAAAAGGGAAACAAAAAGGACCCTGCAAATCGGAAATCAGGTGCGCCGTCGTCCAATCCGAGACCCAGCATCCCTCTGAGATGACCTCCCATATTAAGGAGATAATCCACGCCGCCTGACAGGAGTATATATTCTCCTTCGGTCCAGAGATTGAACTCGCTAATAATGCTCAGTTGCTTATTAATGGGGAATATCCCGCCTGCACCGAGGATGATGTTGGTTTCGTACTCCGTTTTTTCCTCTAATTCCCAGTCCACGATTTCATAAGTTACCGACTCGAAGAAATCCAGTCCCAGTGATCCGCAAAGCACCGGACCGGCAGATAGAGCGTAACGGAGCGCTCCAAAAGCGCCAAAGTTCAAATGGCCCTGACCGATCTTTTCCTCGCCGATGGGCAATGTGATGTAAGCACCAGCGGAAACTTTAGGATTAGCGTCCATAATGTTATATTTGCCGGTAACCATAAGATCCGAGAGCCCGGATTCGCCATCGCCATTTTCCGGACTCCAGTTAATGAAACCAAATCCGCCACCTACCTCGATTTTGCTTGTTATCGGATAAGCCCCCAGTACACCTATTTCAAACATATTCAAATATTCATAACTGTCAAAGATCAATCCACCTTCAATATAGGGAGAGGTAATTACTGAAGCATCACGGGTGTGCCCCTGGAAGAGATGGAAATTATCCAGGGTCATGCCCCCCGCGTTCAACAGGGCAAAGCTTAATATTAATAACCCAATTACTAAAACAACCTTTTTTTTCATCTGAAAACCTCCTTAAAATGTTGAAATTCAACCCGGCTTAGTCCTGATTATAAAGCGTTAGACTCTAATTTTTTTCTTTATACTTAACCTCCTTTTCTGGTTAAAAAATTAATCTAAATTCTGCTTTCAAAATTTATATTTAGATGCTGAAAAGGCAAGCAGAATTTTCTTTTAAGTTCATATATCCTTTTTAAAAATACACTAAAATGCCTCCTAAAAATCAAAAAAAGCTTAACTATTTCTAATTTTTGAATTGACATTTATCCCATTATTTTTATCTTAACACCTGATTTGCATAAATTCATAGGTTGGAGGTCTGAAAAAGGAAATAAATAGAATCGGTTTTTTAGTAAGCGAAAGATGAATTTCGAATTTGAAGAACGATTCTATGATATTAAGGGCAATAAATATAAATCCTTTTTCCGGACGGAAATCTGACTTACCCTTCTGGAAGACTATTTCAATTAGGCTATTGGAGTTATTTGGGTCATTATTAGAGTTATTTAGCTTACTTTTTATTTTGGAATATTCTTGCAAAAATCTGCAGACTATATAAAATAGTCTAATCTAATGGAGGTTTGAAATGACTAAAGCCAAAAATATCGCCTCGTTAAGTATTCTTTTACTGGTAATCGGGCTTATTGCTGGTTTGATCATAGCGGGGTCTTTAGATCTATCGAGGTTTATTGTAGCGGAGGAAGAAAGTCCGGTTTTGTCAAAAGAGCTTTCCCCAGCTCTTCCCGGATCCAGTACTTTTATTCAGGTAGCCAAAACGGTTAAACCGGTAGTAGTTACCATCACCAGTGAGCGAAGCGTACGGCTTGACCAATTCCAATTCGGATTCCCCTTCGAGGGTGATCAATTCTGGAATCGATTTTTTGGTTCTCCTGAGAGGGAATTCAAAGAGCAGGGGTTGGGATCAGGTGTGATCATTTCCAGCGACGGGTATATTTTGACCAACAATCATGTGGTAACCCAGGCCGATGAGATAACAGTAAGATATAACAAAAAACGTTATGATGCCAGGATTATGGGTAAGGATCAAAAAACCGATTTAGCGGTGATCAAGATAAACGTGGAGGAAGATCTTCCCTATGCCCGGCTGGGTGATTCTGATAAACTGGAGGTGGGGGAATGGGTACTGGCTGTAGGAGCTCCTTTTGGTCTGGAGCATAGTGTGACTGCAGGGATCATCAGTGCCATCGGCAGGGCTAATATCAACCTTGCCGATTACGAGGATTTCATCCAGACTGATGCGGCAATAAATCCCGGAAATTCCGGGGGAGCCCTGGTCAACCTGAAGGGTGAGGTCATCGGTATTAATACTGCTATAGCCTCTCAAAGCGGGGCTTACCAGGGAGTGGGATTTGCGATTCCTTCAAATATGGCCCGAAACATCATGGAATCGCTGATGGAACACGGCCACGTTATAAGAGGATGGCTGGGGATCATGATCCAGAACGTGAATGAAGACCTCGCACAAGCTATGAACCTTGAAAGTACCGAGGGGATTTTAGTAAGTGATGTAATGAAAGATTCTCCGGCAGAAAGTGGGGGGGTAGAGAGGGGAGACTTCATAATTAAATTGAATGATGAACCGGTTAGGGAAACCGCAGAACTAAGAAATAAAATAGCTGCTACCAAACCTGGCACCGAGGTGGAACTTACGATTATTCGAAAGGGCAAAGAGCGAAAGGTTAAAGTTAAATTAGGAACTTTGCCAGACGAGGATGAATTAGCCTTAGATGTTTCAAAGGAAAGCGGACATAGGTTGGGAATTCAGGTGGAACCCCTAACAGATCGATTGGCACTTGAATTCGGACTGGATGAGGAGGATGGCCTGGTTATCGTCGATATTGAACCGGGTTCACCCGCTGATGAAGCCGGATTGAGAATAGGCGACCTGATAAAGGAGTTTAACCAAAAACCACTGAATAATTTAAATGAGTATAGAGAACAAATGGATAAGGTAAAAAAAGGAGATATCGTTTTACTCCTGATTCAAAGGGGTGAATCCAGCTTCTTCGCTGCAATACCAATTCCCGAGAATGAATAGAAGAGAGCCGAATTGACAATAATAATCAAACGGAATAATCACAAGGTACTATATAATATGAAACAGCTAATTATCATTATCATCTGTTTTCTGAGCCTGTCATTTGCACAGGGGGATAAGAGCCCCACAAATGCCGGTGCCGAAAATGATAGCATCCCGGCAAGTCAAATCCCCCATTGGGACAATATTTCTATTCGGGGCTTTATTAACAAGGACTCCCTGCCGCAAAATGATACTCTGATCTTCACCGTGGAATTACAGCTTTCCGGAAACCCCGATGATTATAGTTTTTTGCCGCTGGAGAACCCCCAGGTATCCCGTCTGAATCTAATCTCTACATCTTCCAAAAACCGGTCTGAAGTGAAGAATGGCAGAACCATGATGTTCAAAGAATACCAGTTCGTATATTGCCCCACCAGCATAGGAATGGCTTATATTAACGCGGTTACCCTGCATTATAAATATCTGCCTTTAGACCGGGATAGAACACTGCAAACCATGAGGCTGGGAGTGAAGGTTACTGACCCGCATTTCCCTGCTAAAAAAGCTAAGTGGCCATGGATTACCGGATTCAGCCTCCTTGCCCTGATAGCAATATGTACTATACTTTATGTGCTGCTCTTTCACAAGGATCAAAAGGAGGCCGAAGTTGACCAGGGCATTCCCTTTGAAATGGAAATTCAAACACAGCTTAAAGAAAGCAGAAATTTTCTCAAATCGGGTGACTTAGGGGAGTATTTTGATTCGATCTCCCATCTTATGCGTAGATTCATAGCGGAGAAGTATGATTTCGATGCTCAGGGGATGCCTACTATAGAATTGATCAACAGGCTTAAAGAGATGAACATCAATGACCTGCTCCGGGAGAAAGTCAAAAAAGTGCTGACTACTTGCGATATGGTAAAGTTCGCCAAACATTTACCTTCCCAGATGGAGATTGATGAAGTCTATATTAACCTTGAATGCTGCACTACCGACAGCATTGAAGAGAATAAGGAAGCCTTAATTAATATTGACAATAATACTAACAAATGATATAATAAGGAGGGATGATGGACCAAGACATTCAAGCCCTGAATGAGCGCATAAAAGAGGAAAGTAAATTTGTTGCAGATATCTTGGGGGAGATGGATAAGGTAATTGTTGGGCAGAAAAACATGGTTGAGCGATTGATGATCGCACTTCTTTCTGATGGTCACCTTCTTCTGGAAGGGGTGCCCGGGTTGGCAAAAACTTTGGCTATCAGTACCCTCTCAAGGATCATCAACGCCCGTTTTCAGAGAATTCAGTTCACTCCGGATCTGCTTCCCGCGGACCTGATCGGAACCCTGATCTACAATCAGCAAGAGGCCTGTTTCACCACAAAGAAGGGTCCTATTTTCTCGAATTTGATACTGGCTGATGAGATAAACCGGGCTCCCGCCAAGGTGCAATCTGCATTATTGGAAGCGATGCAGGAGCGGCAGGTAACCATCAGCGAGAATACCTTCAAACTGGATGAGCCCTTTCTGGTTTTGGCTACCCAGAATCCCATCGAGCAGCATGGAACCTATCCTTTACCGGAAGCCCAGATAGACCGGTTTATGCTCAAGGTTGTGATTGGATATCCAAGCAAGGAGGAAGAAAAGAATATTCTAAGGCTGCATTCGGGAAATTCTGCTCCCACGGTTGAGACCAAGGTAAATCCGGAAAGGATACTGCAAGCGCGTAAAGTAGTCCGGGAGATCTATGTGGATGAAAAGATCGAGAACTACATACTGGATATTATCTTCGCTACTCGTTTTCCTGAAAAGTACGGGCTGGATGACCTCAGGGACCTGATCAATTACGGGGCTTCTCCCCGGGCTTCCCTGTACTTGAAAATTACTGCTTGCGCCCATGCGTTTCTGAGGGGAAGGGGATATGTTACTCCTGAAGATGTCCGGGCGATCTCAATGGACGTCCTTAGGCACCGGGTAATCGTTTCCTACGAGGCTGAAGCGGAAGAGGTAACCTCGGAGGATCTGGTACGCCGGATACTTGGAAAGATCGAAGTTCCTTAAACTTTAATCAGAAGATATGACTACGTTAATAGTTGTTCTTATTATTTTAGTTATCCTGGCCTTAACTGCGCTGGTGCTGGTATTTGCCAGGGCCCGGCGCAAAGTTAGGGTGACGACCGATGATAGAAGTATGGGTATCCCCAGGGAGATACTGAAGAAAATCCGTAAATTGGACTTGATGACCAGACGCTGGGTGAATGATGTCTTCTCCGGGGAGTACCACAGCGTATTTAAAGGCCGTGGAATGGAATTCGCAGAGGTACGGGAATACCAGATCGGTGACGATATACGCACTATCGATTGGAACGTTACAGCCCGAACCGGCCATCCCTATATTAAAATATTCGAAGAGGAACGGGAACTAACTGTTATGCTGCTGGTAGATGTCTCCTCTTCCGGGGAGTTTGGCACGGCAGCTCAAATGAAAAGGGATATCGCTCTTGAGATTTGCGCCCTCCTTGCTTTCTCAGCGATCCAGAATAACGACAAAGTTGGACTGATCATGTTTACCGATATCGTGGAAAAATTTGTGCCTCCTCAAAAGGGGAAAACTCACGTTCTAAGGTTGCTCAGGGAACTCCTCTATTTTAAACCCCGGGATAGGGAGACGGACATCTCAGCCGCCCTTGATTATTTAAATAAGGTACTGAACCGAAGGGGCATTGTCTTCCTGGTTTCGGACTTCATTGCCCGGGATTACAGAAAACCGCTGGCAATTGCCTCACAGCGGCATGATCTCGTCCCAATAATAATTACCGACCCCAGGGAAATGTCATTCCCGTCTATCGGATTTCTGGAGCTCGAAGATGCTGAAACCGGACAATCCGTCATTCTGGATAGCTCCGATCCACAGATCCGTAAACGGTTTCTGAGAAACGTTTCAGAGCAGAAAATTGCCCGGGAGAAAAACTTCAAATCCATCGGCCTGGATACCATTGAAGTATATACCGATAAACCTTATATCGATCCATTGATCGCTTTTTTCAGGCAACGGGCCAGGAGATATTAAGAACCCGGTGAAAACGATAAAAACCAACAAAGCATAAGGGCTTATAGTAAGATGAAGAGACTATTACCAGTTATTTCCATAATATTAAACAGCCTATTGATGGTATTAGCCGTCATTCTGATCATAATTCTCGTCAGAGGTGGTTTTAGCCGGCCGGCCGGAGGGGGGGACCTGGCCCGGGCTACCGAATATGCGAATTCCCTCCTTAATAATGAACTTTATAGGCAGGCTATCGATCAATTCGAGGCTATTTTAGCGGACTATAACCCTGATGCTTCCCGAACCGCAAATATCATCTACCAGATGGGTAATATATATTTTGAGGATCTTAAGGACTACCAGGGGGCGTTGCAAGCCTACTTAAAATTGAAAACCTATTTTCCGGATAGCCCCTTGATGAGTGAAACAAACAAGAAGATTGTGGGGTGTTTAGACCGTTTGGGCCGCTCTGCTCAAGCCCGGCAAGCTCTGGATCAGGCAGTAGTGCTGGGGCAATCCACTCCACTTCCCAGCGGGGGCAAGACCCTGGCTAAGATCGGTGATAGAAAGATCACCGCAAGGGAACTCAATGCCGCATTGAATAAACTCCCCGAAAACATGCTGGAAGAATTCAAGGGACCGGAGGGACAGTATCGCTTTCTTCAAAGTTATGTGGCCCAGGAATTGATGTATAATATGGCTCTCCGAAGAGGATATGATAAAGAACAGGAATATATAGATAACCTGAATGAAATGCAAAAGCAGCTTCTTATCCAACTGGTCTATCAGGATGAAGTCGGTGAAAAGTTGGAAATAAATCCCGAAGATGTAAAGTTCTACTACCAGCAACATCAGGAAGAATTTAAGGATAAGAGTCCGGAGCAGGCCTACCAGGAGATCGGCAATCTTCTCTATATGCAAAAATCCAGAATCATGGAACAGGAATTGATCAAAAAAATGACCGAGGCTGAGGGTGTAAGTATATTCCCTGACAGCTTGGGAGTGATTATTGAATAAAACCATGTTATTAAGCAAATTAAAGATAACTATATTAGCGGGAGCATTATTATTACCCCTGAGTCTTTATGGTCAGGCTGAGGTCAGTTCACAGGTTGACCGGTCCACAATAACCATCGGCGATCTTATCACTTATACAGTGGAAATCAAGTATGATCCTGGCCTTGAGATACTTAAACCAAGCCCCGGTGGGAATCTGGGTCAGTTCCAGATACATGATTTCTCGGTTTCTGACGAGGAAATGCAAGATAAAAGGATGGTCCAAACATTCACCTACATTATTTCCACTTATGATACCGGGGAGTGGGAGATCCCCCCAACCGGTATCGGTTATATGGATAGCTCCGGCAACACGCATATTCTAAAGACTCAGCCGATTACTATTACTGTGGAAAGTATTCTGGACCCTAATGCACCTCCCGAGATCAAGGATGTCAAACCACCGGAGCTGTTACCCCGAAAATATATCTGGATCTATATACTGGCGGGAAGCATACTGGGACTTGCTATTCTAATATGGGGATTATTATACTGGAAACGTAAAAGGGCGAAAGGCCTGGGCTTGTTCGAAGCCGAAACTCCGAAGGTTCCACCTTATGAATTGGCTATGCAAAGGCTCAACACCCTGAATCTCAGCAATTTAGAGAATAAGGAAGCTATTAAACTTTATTATATTGAGCTTTCCGATATTTTGAGGGAATATCTGGAGGGGCGTTTCCTGTTCAGTGCACTTGAAATGACCACAGATGAGACCTTACAAGAGTTAAAGGAGATCGAATTCAGCGATGAGAACTGGAATTATGCTGAAGAAGTTCTTAATTTAAGCGACCTGGTGAAATTTTCAAAATTCTTTCCTTCTTCTGAGCATCATCAAGAATGCTGGGAGAGAGTTTACCAGATAGTTGAGGATACAAGGCCGAAGAATGAGCTTCAGGAGGAAGGAGAAAGCTCACCGGATGAACGGGATGAATTAGCCGAAAGCAAGGTAAGCGAGGGAAAAGAAGATGAGTCCATTTAGGATATTAGGCATGGAAAATCTCCGCTTTCAGAACCCTGAGTTTCTGTTGCTTTTGCTCGTGGTTCCGTTGATTATTTACTATGGTTTGACCCGGGAGTACGGCAGCAGTATCAAGTTCTCCTCCTTGAATTTGCTGGGTAATATTAAGCCCAGCTGGCGAAATCGCTGGCGGAAGATTTTACCTTTTGTACGAAGCTTGGTGATCGTTTTTCTAACTCTGGCTTTAGCCAGGCCCCAGTCCGGGAGAGAAGAGCAAAAGGTTTTTGCCGAAGGAGTGGATATTATCCTGATCCTGGATACCTCTACCAGCATGCTGGCCGAGGATTTTAAGCCTAAGAACCGGCTGGAAGCAGCCAAAATGGTGGCTAAGGAGTTTATCGAAGGACGTGAAAACGATCGGATCGGGCTGGTGGTCTTTGCCGCCAAAAGTTTCTCCCAGTGCCCACTGACCCTTGATTATGGAATACTGCTTAATTTCATCGACCAGACAAAGATCGGGATGATCGAGGATGGCACCGCCATCGGGATGGCTATAGCAACTGCTACCAACCGCCTCAGGGAATCCAAAGCGGAAAGCAAAGTTATAATCCTGCTCACCGACGGAAGAAATAATGCCGGGGAGATCGACCCTGTCACCGCCGCCAATATTGCAGATGCTTTTGATATCAAAGTCTATTCTATTGGAGCGGGTAAACTGGGTTATGCCCTATATCCGGTTGATGATCCATTCTTCGGAAAACGCTACGTACAGATGCCAGTTGAAATTGACGAACAGACTCTACGGAAAGTATCGTCTATCACAAACGGTAAATATTTCCGGGCAACCGATACTGAAAAATTGAGGGAAATCTACAAGGAAATCGATAGTATGGAAAAAACCAAGATCGAAGTGAAGAAATTCATGCGCTATAAAGAGTTTTTCGTTTACTTCCTGGTAATTGCGGGATTGTTCTTCCTGCTGGATATTTGGCTTCGGTACGGCCTGCTAAGGAAACTGCCTTAAGGAGAATGGTATAATGGTCAGATTCGCTAACCAGATAGTCTTGATTCTATTACTGGGAATACCCCTGCTCATATTATCATTCTGGATATTGGAGAAGAAACGCAAGAAGGCCCTGGACCTTTTTGGCAATTGGGAACTTGTAGCCAGGTTGATGCCCCGGATAAGCTATTCTCAGCGTCATTGGAAAATGGCTCTGTTAGTGTTATGCTATGCTTTTCTGATCTTAGCCCTTGCCCGGCCACAGATCGGCACCAAGTTGGAAACCGTGAAAAGAGAAGGGATCGATCTGGTTATCGCCCTGGATGTATCGGAATCTATGCTGGCAGAGGATGTTAAACCCAACCGCTTAGCCAAGGCAAAATATGAAGTCTCCTCCATTATTAATAAATTAGAAGGCGATCGGATAGGAATTGTGATCTTCGCTGGCGACGCATTTTTGCTCTGTCCCCTCACAATCGATTATGGCGCCGCACTGATGCTTCTGGATGCTGTGGATACCAAGATGATGGAGGAGCAGGGTACCGCTATCGGGAAGGCACTGGAGGTCAGCCAGAAAGCCTTTGTGGAAAAAGAGAGGAAACATAAGGTCTTACTGATGATCACCGATGGCGAAGACCATGAAACTCAGCCTGTGGAGCAGGCCGAAGCACTCTCCAGGGAAGGGATAAAAATATTCACAGTGGGTATTGGTTCCCCTAAAGGCGTGCCTATACCACTGTACGACCAGTATAATAATCAACGCGGTTTTAAAAAGAACCGCCAGGGTGAAGTGGTCACTACCCGACTTGACGAGATCACCCTCGAGAAGATTGCGCTGATGAGTGATGGTAAATACTATCGGGCTACCCCCGGGCAGGCCGAGCTGGAAGCTATCTATGACGAGATTGCAGCGATGGAAAAAAAGGAATTCGCCCAGAAAAAATTTACCCAGTTCGAGGACCGGTATCAATACTTTTTGGCTTTTGCGGTTATCCTTTTGCTAATAGAGACCGCACTTCCCGAACGAAAAAGACGAACCGGTTTTAGACCCTTCAAAGTTTAAATGAAAAACAAACTGAGAGCTATAAAGGGATACCTGGTAAACATCTACCGGAATTTTCGGAGGGATAACTGCATAATTCTTGCTGGGTCCATTTCATTTTACTCCCTCTTATCCTTGATCCCCTTCTTCCTGGTACTTATCGCCCTCGTCGGTTTCTTAGTTGGTTCTTCTGAAAAAGCCATTTCGTTGACCTTAGAGCATTCTGCTACTCTGCTACCCCCCGCATTAGTGCTGGATTTCCAAACCCTCATCCATTCCGTGATCTCGGCCCGTGGGTATATCGGGGGAATTGGGCTTTTCCTGCTGGTCTGGATGGCCGGTTTGGTATTTGACGTCATTGAAAAATCCATCAACCATATCTGGGGGGTCGAGAAAAAAAGGAGCTTCCTGCGCCGCAGGGGAATCACTTACCTGGTAATGACACTGATCTCCATCTGCCTGCTACTCTCTATCCTGGCTTCTTCGATTGCACGTATATTGACAAAAATGGAACTGAATATCCTTAACTTAAACCTGCTTCAAAATCAATTTCTCTGGAAATTCGTTTTTTTTATAGTACCATTGACATTGATCATAATTGTGTTTATTTTTATATACAATATAGTGCCTAACCGGCACGTGCCATTTAAGATGAGTCTTATAGGCGGTATTTTTGCAGGAGTACTATGGGTGATCGCAAAAAGGGTTTTCGACATATATGTGGTTAAAGTAGCAATGTTCAGTAAGGTTTTTGGCACGATTAGTACACTGGTGGCAATAATGCTCTGGGTTTACTACTCATCCATTATACTGCTTCTGGGGGCGGAGATTATCGCAACCGGTATGAAATGGAAGGAAAAACACACTGGGCTTTTTTTGGCGGAGGGGTTTTAATGATGACAGTATCAACGAAAACAGGATTAGGCATTTTAATTATACTGCTTTTTAACTCCGTGCTTCTGGCTTCGCCTCAGAAAAAAAATGCCCGGGGCGCGGAATACTATGGTGAAACCCAATACGAGGATGCTCTCTCTGAATTCCGGGATGCACAGCTGGATCTGCCGGATTCCCCCGTAATCCATCATAACATCGGTAGCGCGCTCTACCAACAAAAACGCTACGATAAAGCAAAAGAGGAATTCACCAAGGGTTTGCAATATGCTCAGGACCCCCTTCTGGAATCAAAACTCTATTATAATATCGGCAACTGTTATTTCAAACAGGATAGCTTGATGCAATCGATACCATTTTACCAGAAAGCGTTAGAGCTTAATCCAGATGATACAGATGCCAAGTACAATCTGGAACTGGCCCGGGCTTTGCTCAAAGAGCTTTCCGAAAAGGAACAACAACCCCAGTCTCAGCAACAGCAACAGCAACAGCAACAGCAACAGCAGAACCAGGAAGATGGAGAACAGGAACAGCAGGAACAAGAGCAGCAGGAACAACGGGAAGGGGGAGAACAGGAAGAGCAACAAGAAGAGCAGGAACAACGGGAAGGAGGAGAACAGGAAGAGCAACCAGAAGAGCAGGAACAACAGGGCCAGCAGTTAGAGCAGGAGAAGGAAATTTCAAAGGAGGAGGCAGAGCGGTTGCTGAAATCCTTAGAGAGAGATGAAGAAGAGATGCAGAAGGAAAGGTTTAAAAAGCGTTCTTCGGGAGGGGGCGGACACGAAAAAGATTGGTAAAATGAGAAAGTGGTTGATAAAAACGAAGTACATGTTGTTTTTTTGGGGTGTGGTTCTGCTATTCCCTTCTTTTTTATTGGGTGGAGAACTCAAACTTTCGGCTTCAGTTAACCAGAAAAAGATTGGTATAGAGGATCAGTTGGTATTAACCGTTACCGTAGAGGGGAGTGATTTGAAGGGGATAAAAGAGCCTGATCTCCCGGACCTGGAAGGTTTTTCTGTTCTGGGAACAAGTTCATCGCAATCCACTAACATCAGCCTGGTCAACGGTAAGATGACTACCTCCAAGACGATCAGTTATGATTATTCCCTTGCCCCTGAGAAGGAGGGTGAGATAATCATAGGCCCGGCGAATCTGAGTTTCGGAGGTAAAAACTATTCAACAGAGCCAATCAAGATTCAGGTAGTTCCGGGTTCGGTAGGTGGTACACGTAGAAGCACCAGCCGTCCCGGAGCGCAGCAAAGTCCCCAGGATCTCAAGCTCAATCCTGAAGATGTCCAGGAGAATATTTTTCTGTCATCCTGGCCTGATAGGAAGAAGGTATATGTTGGTGAACAGGTTACCCTGGATTTTACTCTTTACAGCAGATACAACCTTGTAGATCTTTCTCTTTCTAAGGCTCCAGTCTATGAGGGTTTCTGGGCCGAGGATATTTTTAACGCGAAAAGATTGGAGTACTCCCGACAGGTTGTAAAGGGGACGACATACAATGCTGCTCTCCTGAAAAGGGTGGCTCTGTTTCCCCTGTCTTCGGGTACCCGGACCGTGGAACCGATGGAGTTGATCTGCGGGATCCAGCTCCGGTCAAACGATTTCTTCGATTTTTTTGGACGCAGGGAGAATGTCAAAGTGGCTGGCCGACCGGTTACTATTGAAGTTCTGCCTCTACCTTCTGCGGGGAAACCCGCCTCCTTTAACGGTGCTGTTGGAAATTTCACTATTAATGCCCTGGTTGACAAAGAAACGGTTCCCACTAATGAGGCGATTTCTGTTAAGATCGAAATATCGGGTACCGGCAATATATTTTCTATTGCAGAACCCGAGATCAGTTTGCCTTCTGATTTTGAAAAGTATGAAACCCAGGAAAGCGAATCCCATTCAGCAAAGGGAACCAGAATCTCGGGGAAAAAATCATACGAGTACGTTCTTGTGCCCCGTGTACCGGGGGAATATACCATTCCTCCTATTGAATTCTCCTTTTTTGACCCGGAAAAAGAAATTTATCAAACCCTTCGTACCCAGCCGGTCAACATTACCGTAATACAGGGTGATAATGAATTTGAAAGCGGATTGAAGGTGGTCTCCAAAGGCGAGGTGATCAATGTGGGAAGGGATATAGAATATATAAAACCGGACCGGGAATCACTCCCCTTAAAATCAAGTTTTCACCAGAAAGGTTTTAATACGTACCTGTGGCTGCCCCTTGAAATAATGCTTGTCCTGATAGCGCTGGTTTATAAACAAAGAAAGCGCCGAATCATAGAAGACTCCCGTTATGCCCGGAATATTAAGGCTTATTCAAAGGCAAGGCAGATACTGAAAGAAGCCGTTCGTACTCAAAAAGCTAACCCTACTGAAGCGTATGGGAAAATTAGTAATGCTCTGATGGGTTATATTGCGGATCGTATGGACTTGCCTCCAGCCGGACTGATCTTCAGGGACTGCCGTTTAGAACTCCAGAAACGGGGAGTTGGTAATGATTTAGTCGATGCGCTCGAACAACTTCTGGAACAATCAGATATTGCCCGTTTTGCTCCCGGTAAAATTGAGACTAGCCTGCAGGATAATTTGAAAAAAGCTATTGATATGCTTAAAAAACTGGATAGAAAACTAAAATGAATACGGTGAAATTCAATATTACTATAAGTACAATATTTATTATACTGGTCTTTCTGGCCCTGCCCGAGTACGCCGATGCACAGAGCAATGTCGATTTATACAATCAAGGGAATGATGCATACCGTGATGGAAATTACGAATTGGCGATTGAACTTTACCAACAGGCCCTGCAAGGAGGGGCAAAACATCCCGCTATTTACTACAATCTTGGAAATGCTTACTTTAAAGCAAACCGGATTGGACCGGCTATCTTGAATTTCCAGCGAGCATTGATCCTCTCACCCCGAGATAAAAGTATAAAAAATAATCTTGAATATGCTAAACTATTGACCTTCGACAAGATCGATTCTATTTACGAACAAAATCTTCTATTCAAAATATATTACCGGTTACTCTCGTTTTTTAATTTCAGGGAACTGAACCTGATAATTTTTATCATCTCGGTACTGATAACGGCTTCTTTAATGATATTTATTGTGAGTAATTCTTATCCTTTGCGCAAGATACTCCTGAGGTTACTGATATTATTTGGGATTTTAGAGTTGTTGGTAGTTGGATTGTTTGTGCTTAAAAGCCAGAATCCATGGCAGAGTTCTGCGGCGGTCGTTATGGTCTCTAAACTGGATATTACAAGTTCTCCAGCCAGGGACTCCGAACTGCTGTTCACCATACATGAGGGCCTGAAAATAGCCATCGAGGAAACGCGTGGAGAATGGGCTAAGATCCTGCTGGAAGATGGCCGTCATGGATGGGTTCCAAATCAGAGTATAGAAAGGATAAGGGAACTTTAACGATATGAAACTTTGAGAAAAGTATTTTGGTTATTCTTTATCATCCTCATCCTCCTCATTTCAGAATCCTCCTCATTTAATTATAAGGTTGATTACCTCAAGAATATTAACACCTATTCGCTGCTTCATCAGCTCAATTACTATACTATTCCCCGGGGACTAAAATGGTTACAATTAGAAGGTTATTATAGCGCCAACATGACCCCATCCTATAGCGGCGAAAAGGACCTGCAATTGAATCATATCACCGATGGTCGCCTGCTGATCGAGAAGATGGTGAGGAGCGTTGATATGGGTTTGAATCTGGAGGCTTCACAGGATGTTTTTGAGGAAGAACATACTGAGGATTATAAAGCTGTTCTGACGAACAAATTTTACTGGCGTAATCTTGATTTTCAAATAGGTTTGGGGGGCAGACATTTCGACCGTTTCCGGGGCGCTGCCTCAGTTAAAGACAACGGGTATTTGGCTGAAGGGGCTATAGCCTGGGTTCCTGGGAACTTTAAGTTAAAGGCTGCAGGATTACTGGAAGGGTTCGAGGTGATGCCCCAAAAATATTATGAGTTCAATCTGACCTATGATCCACAATTATTAAGAGGATTTGCAGACCTTTATTTTGACGCGGGGCATTCATTCAGGGATGAAAATTACTTTGTGCCTGCAGTATCTACCGAGGAGATCAATAATAAAAGATCCACCAGGCAATACCTCAAGGTAAGTATGCTGGGAAAATTATTGGATTGGATTCAACCAGAGTTCCAGCTTGAAGCCGGCCGGACTGATATAGATTATGTGTCCGAAGGTAAAGATTCCGCTACTGCTGAGAGACTGGAAAAATTCTCATGGGAAGAGCAATATTTTTACGGGGGTTACTTTTTAAATTTTGGTTTGAACTGGCTGAATTCCCGAATAGGATACCTGTATGAGCTTAATAAGACTGACTACGGTGACGACAATCGTGATGAAGACAGGGAAAGGGGGGAATTGGTTTTCTCCAATCAGCTTAATATCAACAGGGATACAATGAAAGTCGATTATTCAATTGATCTCATACGTTTTGACGATAAGCGCGACTCCCTGATATCGGGAACCAGGGACCTTCAATCTCAGCTCTTTAAAACCGGTTACACCCATGTTTTTTCAGATTATTTCCGGTTCGGAGCTGAATTTTTGATAAGATCCAATCATAAGTATTATATCTATTCCAGCTTGTCTGCCAGCAATAATCTGGAGAAAACATACCTTCTGATACCCAAGTTAATATTTTCCACACATTCGGGTCTGAGCATTACTCAGGAATTTCCAATAAGGGCAACCTATGTCCTTTATGACGCAAGTAAGGACGAAACCGAACAACCTCCTCACAGGCTGCTGAGGGAGGGTAAATGGTCATCGACAATCCGCAGGGATTATGGTAATTTCGCCTGGGAGATTTACTACGCTCCTACCCTAAAGGACTATGGCCGTCTGGTCTGGAAGGAGCAATGGGTTGAATGGCTTAGTTGGGAGCGAATTTCCCATCAGGGGAAAGTAGGTTTATACTGGCAGATATTGCCCCAATTTAATCTCTATTCAGAATTTATCGGGGAAGTAAGAGATGAGTGGAGTTGGGAGGAAAATGAACTCAGTGGTGATATTGAAAAAACCTTTAAGAGTAAACTGGAACGGAAGGATTTATCTGTTGGCATAACTCTTACCCCCAGTATTTATGCAGATTTCATCGCTAATATAAGTTACCGCAATGATCGCTACCCTCTAAATAAGGAAACCAAGGAATATATTACAATATCCCTAAAAGCAGATTTAAGCTATTAGCAGAAATAAGCAGCATTTCTGCTCTAACTAAGATGAATCAAAAAAAGCAATTTATATGTTGTTATAAAATTTGGATATATGCTGATATATTTAGTAAGAAAGGGAAATTTGGATAAATAAAGCACTGTTTTTTTTTATGGACGGCATACAATCATCAATCGTCAACAAAACGGAGAGGGGGGGATTCGAACCCCCGGTAGAGTTTTCGCCCTACGACGGTTTAGCAAACCGTTGCCTTAAGCCGACTCGGCCACCTCTCCTTATTTATTAAAAACGTTAACGCATTGTAATATAATTATATAAAAAGGATAAACTGCTCTGATAATAATATTGACAATGCTGATAATCTATGTAATGCCGAGATTGCGTCATTTAATTTTATACTTGTATCCAGAAATTTTAATGTATTTTCCATGTATTTTTTTTGTTAAGTGAGAATATCTTTCCGTCATTCCTATATCCCGGTGTCCAAACATAGCCATAGCTACTTTAATATTTTTACCATCCATAATCAAACTTCAAATATATATATGTTTTAAATCATGAAAAGCAAAATCTTCAAATTATTATTACTTTATTTAACAGCAATCCCAGCTGCAATCTCGAAAACTGAGCTGATGATGGATTGGAGATGATAAAAATATACCGCATAATAGATTTTTTTTTCTTGACAAATTCTTATAAGGATTTTACTATTACTAAGGTTATATGGTTAACTGGGGAGGATATATATCCGATGGTAAAAACAAAAATACGGATATTATTAATTGAAGACAACCGGATTCTTCGTGAAGGTATCGCTGCAATGCTAAACAGCCATTGTGATTTCGAAGTCGTGGCACGGGCTGAAGATGGTGATGCGGTCCGTCAGCTAAAGAGTTTGGGGACTCCACCCGATGTTATACTCTTGGATTTGGGACTTGAAAAAGAAAACAGCTTAGAGCTAATGGCCGTGCTTCAGGATGAAGTGAGTACAGTAAAGGTCATCGCAATGGATATTTTCCCCGAACATATCGATATAGTCGAGTTCGTGAAAGCCGGGGGCAGCGGTTTTATATTGAAAGATGCCACTTTGGACGATTATGTCAGGACGATTAAAAAAGTCGCTGGAGGGGCAAAAGAGTTACCCCCAATTTTAACCAAATCACTTTTCAACCAGATTGTAGAAACTGCATTTGAAAACGGCAAAAGCATAAATGACGAATCACTTCGGTTGACTAATCGTGAGCAGGAAATTATCGGGCTGATTTCCAAAGGCCTATGCAACAAAGAGATTGCTCAACATCTCTATATATCCGTCTATACCGTAAAAAGCCATGTTCATAATATTCTGGAAAAGCTTGCACTAAGCACCCGTTTACAGATAGCTGCTTTTGCCCACGGGGAAGAATTCGAATAACCGGGTTCAGATAATATATCCCCGAACGACTGGTCATTTTTCATCTAACGAGCAGTTTGGCTCAATTTCGTTATTATCCCGTAAAATACAGTTGATAATGTTGAATATAAGCTATATATTTGATGAACATGTATTTATGAGTATTACGAATTGTACAAAAAAATGCAAATTTTATTCTGAAGTTTATATTCTAATAT
>JAFGGQ010000069.1 GCA_016930435.1 bacterium | reverse complement strand
TTTATGCCTGTGTGGGCAACGAAGCCAAAGTAGTAAGCGGCGATGCTAAAGGTGATACCGGCGTAGTAACCGGGCACCATGGAGGCGCTGAACATGTTATGATTGATTTTCCTGATGAAACCCTGCAGAAGTTGACCATGGAGGACAAAATACTAATTAAAGGATATGGCCAGGGATTTAAATTGTTGGATTATCCTGATGTCTATCTCTATAACCTGGATCCCAACCTCTTTGAGAAGATGGGGATTTCCGAAAGGGATGGCAGGATAGTTGTCCCGGTTGCCGGGATAGTTCCTGGCGAGTTGATGGGTTCCGGAGTGGGATCATTATCCATGGGCACCGGCGATTATGATCTGATGACCACGGACCAGGGTTATCTGAAAAAGCATAAACTCATGGACCTTCGTTTCGGTGATTTTGTTGCCATTATGAACCATGACAATGTTTACGGCCGAAGTTACCGGGAGGGTGCGGTGACCATTGGGATAATTATCCACGGTGACTGTGAGCTGGCCGGTCATGGACCTGGAATCACCACACTTTTATCATCTGCGAAACCGCTGATCGAACCCCGGCTGGATCTGAATGCCAATATTGGCAAAGTCCTGAAAATAGGCCGTTTCCGAAAGAAGAAATAGTATTTACCGGATAATCCAAAAAATAAAAAAGTTGCTTCTATGCCCTTCAATTCGATGCAAAATTGGAGTTTGATAACTGACGGCCCACATACCGGACCTTATAATATGGCTGCTGATTGGGTTTTATTGCGGCATTCCGGCCGGCCGGTACTCCGTTTTTATGGCTGGGATCAACCGGCTTTGACCATAGGCTGGTCCCAATCTATGGACCAGCTTAATACTGCCAGCATCATTGATGCCGATCTCCCGGTGGTAAGGCGCCCCACCGGAGGCCGTGCGATATATCACGAAGGCGAACTTACATATTCGGTTACCCTGCCGGGGGAGCACCCGATCCTGAAATTAAGCATTATGGAAAGCTACCGGGTAATAAGCGAGGCCCTTGTAGAAGGCCTTCGGCTGATGGGAATCCAGGCTCAATACGGGCGTGGGGAACGGAATCTATACAGCAACCCCTCATGCTTTGCTTCTACCAGCCGTTACGAGGTTGTAGTCGAGGGTAAAAAAGTGATCGGCAGCGCCCAGCGCAGGGTTAATACCGGGCTGATCCAACAGGGGACCATCCTGATAGACCAAACCTACCTGCACCTGGAAAATTATACCCTTCAAAGACAGGGTTCATCGCTCCTGCAAAACAAAAGCATCTCACTCCAGGAGATATTAGGCAGAATTCCACAACGAAGCCAGTTGATTAAGTGTCTGACCGAAAGCTTCAGCCGAAAATTCGAGGTTGATTTCGAGGAATTTGATTCCAACGATGATTATAATGATTCGGTAAATAGACTGTTAAAATTGAATGAATTTTACCCCTTTAAAAAGCAAATAGTTCTTGACATTGAGAATTGTTAATTCTATTTTAATTTTTCTATTTTAGATTAGTATATTAGTAAATCAAATTTGAGGAGGAATAAATGCTTATAAAAAGAACCGGGTTTTTGCTCCCTTTTATTATTTTAGCATGCCTTATCGTTCTGGTATGGGCGGGTACTACAGGCAAGATACAGGGCAATGTTACCGATGGTGAAACGGGGAAATCCATCATCGGGGCTAATGTGAATGTACTTAATCAGCCTTATGGAGCCGCTACCGACCTGGATGGTAATTACTTTATTCTGAATCTTCCCCCGGGGCTTTACAGTCTCCAGATAACAGCCATCGGTTATGATACGCTGACCGTGAAGGATGTTCCGGTCTATAGCGACCGTACTACAGAGCAAAATTTTAGAATGTCCACCAAAGCCATCCGTGGTGAGAAGGTAGTGGTTTTTGATGTTCGTCCTATTGAGCAGGATGTTACCGCAACGGAGACCAAGCTTACTGCCGAGGCGATAGAAAGTCAGCCGGTGGAAAGCATAAGCCAGATACTGAATACCAAAGCGGGAATTGTTACCCGGGATGGTGAAACTCACCTTCGTGGCGGCCGGGGCGGAGAAGTCTCTTACCTGGTCGATGGTATGCCCGTGAACGATCCTATTTCCGGTGCCCAGGCTATAGAGCCCTCAACTGCCAGCGTCCAGGAGGTGTCGGTAAAGACGGGAAGTTATGAAGCCGAATATGGAAACGCCCTCTCCGGTATCATTACCTACATAACAAAGGAAGGGGATCCAAACAAATTCTCCGGCAGTTTAGCCTATAAAATGGATCATCTGATGGGCAAGTACTCCAATAATCTTGACCGCCTGGATATTTCGCTTAGCGGCCCGGAACCCATCTCTACTAAGTTGTTGCCACTGTTGGGATTGGAAATGCCACGTTCTAAAAGGATAAGCTATTTCTTTTCGGTAACCGGTGAAAATACCGAGACCAGCTTGCCCTATAACAAGGTATTTGACATCGAAAGCCATGATCCTACCAATGAAGATATTTCCACTCCATATAAGATCGATTACGGCTGGTATGGTTTCTTCCCCGAAAGACGCTATAATAACTATTCCCTGACCCTCAAGTTAAAACAGCAATTATCTCCATCTTTTAAATATATAGTCAGTTTTGGTGGCGGATGGACACGCTCCCGGATCTGGGACTGGACCTTTTACTACACCCCTATGACCGCCCATATCTATGATCGGCAGAGTACCCAGGTAAATCTGGCTATAACACACAGCCTTTCTCCCCGCACCTTTTATGAATTTAAGGTAGGAAATTTCTTCACCAAGTTGAGCTATGAACCAGGGGGACAGACCCCTGACGACTTCGATGTGGATACCACCGAGTATAACCGCCTGGATGACTGGGTTGACCTCAATGGTGACGGTATTCCCCAGGTCCGGGTGCAGTGGTGGGACACTAACCGAAACGGGGTTTGGGACTGGAATGAATACTGGAGACCCATGGTGGAGAGAATTGATACATACCATGTGAGTACAACCGGCTCGGACTCCATCCGTTACGATACTATCTATGTTGATGGACGGCCGCCGCAGCCCGGAGAAGAACCCTGGTACGACGCCAATTATAATAATACCTTCGAACCCCGTCAAACCAATTTCAACTCACCTATTACCTATTATCCTACCGACCGCGCCGAATCATTCATGGATGGCGAACCTTTTTTGGATGGCATTCCTTATGCCTATAATTCCACCGATCCCTCCGCTGACTTCTTTCAGGCAGGCATTATTATCGATACCTTTTGGAACGACTACAACGGGAATGGGATCGTTGATATCAACGAGTACGTTCTGAACCCTCAGTACCGGTGGGATGAAGACTACACCGTGGAATGGGCTACTTACTGGCAAGGCTGGCAATCGGTTTACGGCGGTGTTTTCGGGGGACGACTGCCATCTTCCGGAGCTGATTACAACGATGTCGATCACGACGATTATTTTGATTATCCCAATATGTTCTGTGATTATCTGGACCTCAATGGCAATGGTATATACGATTACATAGACGTGAACGGCAACGGGGAATGGGACCCCGGAGTGGATTACATGGAACCCGGAGAACCCTTTTTGGACCTCAATGATAATGGTATTTATGACGGACCTAACGGTATCAGGGACGAATGGGAACCTTTTGTTGATAGCAACCGGAACGGGCAGCATGATGAAACAGATGGATTTGTGGACCGCGGCTACGATCGCTGGGCTCACTGGCAGAACAGAAGCTCTAATACATGGTTTGTGAAAGGAGACATCGCCTCACAGGTGAACGAAAACAACTACTTTAAAACCGGATTTGAATTTAGGTGGGTTCAGATGGACATGCAGATGATCCAGTACCCGGAGTTCCGTTATGACGGCGTGCCCGATAATAACGATTATCCGGAACACGGTATTTTTCGAAGCTTCTATGAAAGGACCCCCAAGAACCTCTCCCTCTACCTTCAGGATAAAATGGAGTATGGAGGTTTCATTGCCAATATAGGATTGAGGGCCGACCTCTTCTTCCAGGCAGGTGAAGTAAAAGTGGATTCCGTGGAATCCTTGCTCACCTATAATATGGAAGAATGGTGGGATGAAGAACAGGTAGTTGAAAACCGGATCAAACTGAGTCCACGATTGGGAATGTCATACCCGATAACCAACCGCGCCAAGCTCTTCTTTTCTTATGGCCATTTTTATCAGCTTCCCAGCTATGACCTTTTCTATCAGATGCCCACCCAGGCCTCACGAGCGGGAAGATTGCTAGGCAATCCCAACCTGGATTATGAAAAAACTGTATCTTACGAGATAGGGATCGCCTATGCTCCTACTATGGACATTACCTTTCAGCTTTCCGGCTATTTTAAGGATATCTATGATTTAATCAACACATCAACGGCTTCACTGGGCCCGGTGCAGCAAAGCGTTTATAAAAATTTGGATTATGCCCGTTCCCGAGGGTTGGAATTTACCATCGATAAGCATTACAGCAAATTCTGGTCCGCATCGATGGATTATCAGTTCGCCTTTGCCAACGGCAAAAGTTCTTCGGACCGCTCTGGTTATGATGCTATTTTTGATCAAACCGCTATTCCCTTACGGGATCTTCCCCTGGATTGGGACCGCCGCCACAAGCTATCCCTGCTTCTGGACTACCGGGTCAGGGAGGGTGATCATCCCAAGGTCCTGGGTTTGAAATTGCCAGATAAATGGGGCTGGAACTGGGTCTTTCAGTACGGCAGCGGGTTCCCATACACCCCCTCTGCAAGGAACCCCAATTACACCGTACGCCCGGGTGAAAAGGATTGGGAACGGACCAATGCCCTCCGAATGCCTGATGCCTACTCCCTGGATACCCGATTTAATAAAGATTTTTCCTTCAAAGGCTTTAAATATTCCTTCGTCATACAGATGGACAATGTCACCAACAGACGCAATGTTCAATATGTTTATTCTGATACCGGATTGCCCGATATCGCCTACTTTGTTGAGGACCCGGATACCGGCGAGATTGAATATATCGAACGCGATGTAGATAAGGATCCCTCACGCTGGAGCGCCGGAAGGAATATCAAGGTGGCTCTGGAATTAAAATGGTAATTAACCTAATTGATGAATAACCCTAAGGGGGATGTAATGATTAATAAGTTAAAAAATCAGGTTATTATTTTACTTATCCTGTTATTAGGCTCCCTTCCTCTCTGGGCAGAGGAGTCGAATGCTGATCAGGACCAGGGTCCCGACCGGGAGTTCGCCCGGGTAACAGCCGCTGCCGCCGGCGCACCATATACCCAGGAAAAATTCCATTGTGCCGGTGACCTTTATATGACGATAAGCAACTGGGGCTTCTTCGGCTCCCAGCGGGGCGACGATAATCCCTATTACTGTATTGCCGATTTCGGCAGTCACGGCTCCTGCGAATGGACTATGGGAACATGTCTTCCCTCCGCCGAATATCCCGGTGGAAGCAGTATAGAATACCTCTTCCAGGGCGCATTATGGATCGGTGCGGTGGTTGAAGGGGACACCCTGGTCTGTCTCGGCGAAGACGGCTGGCAGACCAACTTCAACCAGGTTTTCCCCGGTTCTGATCCCGGCGATTCCATCGTTGAACGCTCTATTTATGAGGACTCCGTGGATGCGGTTTCACAGCAGGATTTTGTGTGTACCTTCTCGGATACCGTCACCAACAGCGCTTATACACCTCCGGAACACCGGCCTATGGGTGTGAAGGTTACCCAGAAAAGCTATTCCTGGGGATACGATTACTCCAAGAACTTCGTTTTTATCGATTATATATTTGAAAATATCCGCCCTCAGTATTTCGGGGATAGTATTACACTTGAAGACATGTATATCGGAATCTATATCGATGGGGATGTAGGCCATATTGATACCGATGATTATGCCCAGGATGACGTCACAGGATTCATGCGCTACTATGTGGACCCGTATTCCGGTGACACCACCGAGGTGAACGTTGCCTGGCTGGCGGATAACGATGGAGACCCCTCATTGGGCCGCTTTACCAACAAGAGTCCAACCGGTGCCATGGGATGTATGGTACTCCAAACCCCTAATCCGGACATCGAAACATCCTTTAACTGGTGGATCTCGAATGTTGACGAAACCTACGACTGGGGTCCGGACCAGAGACCATTCGAACCCTTTGACGGAACACCCGATGGTCTGGCTAATAAATACATCATTATGAGCAATAAGGAATTTGATTACGATCAAACCGAAGTGGTGGACTCCAGTACCAGCAGCAGATGGCTGGAACCACCTCCGGACCAGGGCCCAAATTTGCAAAATGGATACGATACCCGGTTCTTGTTGTCCTTTGGACCCCTCAACGTTCCAGTTTCCGATTCCGTCAAGGTTTCCATAGCCTTTATGGTTGCTGAAGATTTTCATTTTGATCCCACCAATCCCGCGGATGATCCAGACCCAGATAAATATAACAAAACCAATCTGGCTTATACCGCAAACTGGTGCAAGCTGGTTTTCGAGAATGATTACCAGGGGCCCATGCCTCCTCCGGAACCGGAAGTATTCTATACTACTTACGACAATAAGGTAACACTTTTCTGGCTGGATTCACTCTATTATCCAGACGGTTCAGGGGGAACTATTGTAGAGCATTCGCGGTCCGAACAGTTTGTGGACCCGATCACCGGATTGAAGGATTTTGAAGGTTACCGGGTGTGGGCCGCAGAAGCGAACCTTGATAGATATTATACCATGCTCCGCTCATGGGATAAGGTCAATTTCAAATCCCGGGATTCCCTGGGAGCCTGGGTGGATACGCTGGTCAAAAGCCCGGGAACGGATACATACCGGGTACCCGGCAGCGATGAAGATAGCACCTATGTCAGGGAAGCTTATGGATATAACTACTGGCCGCCCGAGGAGACCACATTCGTGGTGGGCGATACTACCAAAGTGATGTATAAATATACTATTCACAATCTGCTCGCAGGGAAAGACATGTATTTCGTGGTTACCGCATTCGACTTCGGACAGGTTTCTAAAAAGCTGAATTCACTGGAATCGAACAAGCGTAACAGCGCCATTCGAGTGGTTCCCAAGGGAGACGCTTCCACCCTGAACAAGGTCTCAGTTGTCCCCAACCCTTACCGTATAGATGAACGCTATGTAATTGAGGAGGATCCCTCACGGGAATGGACCGAATACAGCCGGAAGATCCGCTTTCTTAATCTTCCCCAAAAGGCTACTATCCGCATCTTTACGGTTGATGGCGACCTGGTCAAGGAATTAGAGCATGATTTCGGTGAGATGGGCCTGGATACCGAGGACTGGGATCTTATTTCCCGGAACGACCAGGCCATAGTAAGTGGGATTTATATCTATGTTGTAACCGATGAGGAAAGCGGGGAGAGTCAGGAAGGGAAATTAGTAATTATTAAATAAAGATAAATAGGGTAAATCTATATTGCCTTGAGGCTTACAGGAGGAGTATATTATGAAAAGGTTCGTGTTACCTATATTTCTGATAATCCTGTTTCCCCTGCTTTTATGGGGCCAGGCTAAGGTGGGCACTGCCGGTGCACAGTTCCTGGAACTGGGGGTTGGCGCCCGTTCGGTGGGAATGGGGGAAGCTTTTAAGGCGGTAGCCAACGATGCAACAGCACTTTTCTACAATCCCGGCGGAGTTGCATGGCTGACTCAAAAAGAGGTCGCTTTCAGCTATGTGAAATATCCCGCTGATATAAACTATGGTTATGCCGGATTGGTCTATCCAATACCCGGGGGAGCATTGGGATTGTCCTGGTACGGCCTGTCCACCGGCGAGATGGATGAAACCACCTGGGAACATACCGAAGGCACCGGCCGAACATTCGTGGCATCAGACATGGCCGTAGGTTTTACTTTCTCCAGAATGCTCACCGACAAGTTCTCGGCGGGTTTGACCCTGAAATATATCGGCGAATTCTATGCTGATGAACAGGCTCACGGCTGGGCTTTCGATATCGGAACACTTTATTTCACGGACTTTAAAACACTCCGGCTGGGAATGAATATCGCCAACTTCGGCCCAGATATGAAATTTATCCAGGATAATTATCCACTCCCTATGGTATTTCATTTCGGAGTTGCCGCCGAACTTCTCCAGACCGCAATGCACAAGGTCACCTTTTCATCCGGATGGTGCCATCCCTCCGATAATCTGGAGAAATACACCGCCGGACTGGAATACTGGTACCGGGGCAATTTTGCTCTCAGGGTAGGAAAGAAGCTGAATTATGATGACGAGAATTTTTCGGCGGGAGCAGGTGTCCAGTTACCCTTCGGAAAATATATGCTGAAAGTGGACTATGCTTATACTCATTATAATTATCTCAGCGATTCCCATATCACAACGCTCAGTTTTAAATTCTAAGGAAGCATTCAATGAACGTGATCTATGATAAATTTATGGAGGATATTAAATGAAAAAATTTATAATGCTGGTTCCCTATGTAGTAATTATTGCCGGGTTCCTGTTAACGATGAGTTGTACCTTCGATTATAAAGGGGAGGAGAAACCTAATCAGGCCCCTAATATCATACTGGCCAATTCCCCGCCGGACAGCGCGGTCGTCTCATCGGCTCCAATTATCTGGTGGTATGCTCCCGATATAGACGGCTGGGCAACACTTTATCGATGGGTCGATATTTCCATCAACAGCGTTGATGAAGCTACTTACAGAGCTTATCAGGAGGACCCTTCCATAATCCCGGCATATATGTGGGTGGAGGTGGAGTCGGTTTATTCGGACACCATCTACTTAAGTCATGATACCGTGAATGCCCTGGCCGATCCCCCTGAACCTACCGAACATCTTTTCTGCATCAGGGCTATCGACGATGATGCTGATACCTCCTCTACAACTTGTGTGATCATCTACCGGACCAATATCCCACCCACCAATATGAAGATACTTGCTCATCCCTTTGAAGAGGATACCCTCTGGGAAGGCTTGCCCGATGAGGCTCTCTGGGATACCTTCCTGGTAGATACACTCTGGTGCCTGGATTATACAACCTATAGCTGGAGCGGCCTGACCTTTGTCTGGGACGCAGATGATCTGGATGATCCGGTGATTATGGAATACTACTGGGCCGTGGTCGATTATGATGACCGGGGTAACATCGTACAGTGTTCAGGTGATCCTGCATATCACTATATGGATGATGGTGTGGATACCCTGGATGGCTGGATAACCAGTTCAAGCGTAACCCTGACAAACCTGGAAAACGGTTCTTATGTTTTCTATATCAAAGCCCGTGACGATGCTTTCTTTGAAAGCGAGAGGGATTCTATGCCTATGACCATTATCAGTCCCATCGTGGATGTCTCGGATACTAATGTCTTGATGGACTGGATAAATGGGGATATGGATTTCAATGTTCTTCTTATTGATGCTACAAACTCCAATTTTCTCAGTGGTATCTGGGATCCGGTAGCGGATTCCGTCCAGGCTTTTTACACCGATATGATGAATATGCTGGAAGCGGATGGACTGATCGATAGCTGGGATCTTCTGGAGGCCCCGGACAACTTTCCCAATTCAGGGTCTTCGCAATGGCGTATCCCTATGAGGGACCTTGCGGAACATAATATAATCTACTGGGTGGACGGCAACGCTACCGATGCCAATACCGGCCTGACCCTGTCTATTGCCGATCAACTTGGAGGGTATATTGAAATGGGGGGCCGGCTGATTATGGATGGCCGCCGATTAATGGGCAGCAGCATCGGTTCCAATGATTACTATTCATTCGCTTCACGGTATATGGGGCTTTGCGCTGGTGGACTCTGCTATAGCGGTGGTTTCACCAATCCAAGTTTTAGCGATCAATATTTCGGGGGTGCCGTATCGGTATTCCCCAATGTCTATCCGAGCCTTTACCCTGACCCCGACAGGGCACCATCTTCCGCTACCCCCGGGATCGTCCCCGCGGTGGGAAGGCTCTATCCACGGCAACCCGCATACGGTATGCCCTACTCACGGGTGGTCTATATCTTCGACTGCCATGAATCCATAAATCCCGCTACCCCTGAATACCAGGAACACCAGAATGACGGGGTCGCTATTGAATATGTAACCCCCTCGTTCAGATCCGCAATCTACGAATTCGGATTCTACTTCATGAAAAATGAGGATAATAACGGCAATGGCATACCCGATGTGGAGGAGGCTATAAAGAAGGCTTTCGATTTCATCAAAACGCCACCGGTGTTGCAAGAGGAAGAAGAGTAAGGGTTCGCAAATTGGTTTTAAATCAATTTTTCCTGGGCCAGGCTGAAGTATCCGTCACGGCCTATTATCACATGGTCATGAACATTGATATCCATTAACTCGGCAATGGTCTTTAATTTACGGGTTAGTTCCAGGTCGCTTTCAGAAGGGTGGGGGTCCCCGGATGGATGATTATGCACCAGTACGATGGATTTGGCATTGTAATTCAGTGCTTTTTTTAATATTTCCCGGGGGTAGATAACGGAATGGTCTATGGTACCGGATGTGATAGTTTCTATCTCAAGGATAAGGTTTTTGGTATTCAAAAAGATCACCCTGAATTCCTCATGGGTCAGAGGGGCCATCGAGGCTTGAAAATAATTCACAACATCCTCGGTCGAGTTGAGATGATTGCCAGCACTTACCCGCTGCTTAAGATAGTACTCGATTAATGCCTTGAACAGCTTGATGAGCACAGGGGAAATAGTGCCAAGACCCTTGATGTTTTGAATATCCTGAATGGGGGCATCCAGCACACCATTGAAGCTTTTAAAGGTCTTGAGAAGCTTTTTGGCGATATCCTTGGTATCTTTACGGGGGATGGTGAAAGTGAGCAGGAACTCCAGGATCTCGTGTTCGGCGAAACCCTTAAGCCCTGAATTTAAAAACCTTTCACGCAACCGGATGCGATGTCCCGCTTGATCCTCGTTCATTGAAATACTTAGAAAAGAATTTAATACCTTTTAAATTATAGAGAATACATAGGGAACTGTCAACAAAATGTTTATTATTTGATCAAATATTTTTTAATTGCTTTTTTTGAAACGGGATATTAAACTGCTAAAGTAACCCAAAGCCTATGACGAAAAGAGACCTGCAAAACTAAATACAGTTTATTAATGCTGAATAGGAGAATTTATTGCAATTATAGAACAAAGTATTTGACAGCAAAATCAAATAAATAATTTTTCAATGCTAATTGTTAATTGCTAAATGACTATTTTAACTTGTTCTTTAGGAGGAAAAGTGAAGAGAACACTGTTTTTTATTCTGGTTTTGCTTTTATTAAGCGCCATTGCATGTATCCGTGTGGAGAAGAAGATGGTGATCAATAAGGATGGTAGCGGCATCATGGAGCTTCATTATGCAATGGATACGGCTACGGTCAACCTCATCCGTAGCGCTTCGGAGTGGTCTGCGGCAGGTGACCATCCGATAGAAGCTCCCCTCGAAAACGAAGGGGATGAGGATAGCCTGCTCGCAGTTGATGATGATCAGGATAAGGACTGGATACTGTTTACAGAGGAAGAGGTCAAGCAGATGTGGACCTCCGATATCATGACCCTGAAATCATACCGGAATTATGCGGAGGAAGGTTTGGAACATGTGGAATTGGTCATCGAGATAGAAGATATGGTGCAATTTATAAGAAACGATGAAATGAACGAAGGGAGTATGATTTTCAGGAATGATGCGGGTAATTATGTGATTACTACAGAAGCCATGTTTGAGGAGGAAGACCTGGATGACGGGGAATCGGAAGAGCAACAACTGATTGAGATGAGAAGCACCCTTGAGGGTTTCTACATGACCGTGGAGATCGTTGTACCTACCTCTATATTGGAGACTAATGCACACAGTCAAAAGGGTAAGAGTGCAAAGTGGGTTTATGACCTGGAAGAGGATGATAGCTTTTTGAAGATGGATAGGGGCTTATACCTGGAATTTAAGGGTAAGGGGCTGGATTTTTAGATGGAACCAATATCTTTCCTATTTTAAAAACAAGTAGTGTCTTTAGGTTAATGTTTTCGTGGATTTCGGTATTTTTAACATTCGATTATAGGTTATCCCAATCCGACATCAAGTAGCATCATAGTAGCAAAGCCAACCATAGCACCGATAGTAGATAGGTCTGTTTCATTCCCTATTTGTGACTCCGGAATTAATTCTTCCACTACCACAAAAATCATTGCCCCGGCAGCAAATGATAGTGCATAAGGTAATAAGGGGTTTACAATCAAGACAAAATAAGCCCCAAAAACACCTGCAATGGGTTCGACAATACCAGATAATTGCCCATAGTTAAAAGCCTTTAATCTTGAGAATCCTTCTCTTCTTAATGGGATTGAGACAGCTGCTCCTTCGGGGAAATTCTGAATACCTATTCCAATAGAGAGAGCGATTGCCCCTGCAAGCATACCCGCATTCGGATTGTTGGCTAATGCCCCAAATGTTACGCCTACCGCTAATCCTTCAGGAATATTATGAAGTGTAATTGCAAGAACAAGTAGTACGCTTCTTTGCCACTGGGTTTTTATTCCTTCGGCTTTATCAACTGTAAGACCTATATGCAAATGGGGAAGAATCTTGTCAATTAAGAATAAAAATGCTCCACCGACTAAAAAGCCAACCAGTGCCGGTACCCATGGAATTGAACCGATCTCCTCGGCTATTTCAATTGCTGGTTTTAACAGCGACCAGAAACTGGCTGCAATCATAACACCCGCAGCAAAACCAAGCATTGAATTGAGTACTTTTTTGTTGATCATTTTAAAGAAGAAAACCATAGATGAACCTAAAGCAGTAACCAGCCAGGTGAATAATGTCGCTCCCAGTGCAAGTAGTATGGGATTATATTCGAGTAAGCGATCTAAATTCATAGCTTTATCCATTTAGTTCTTGTCCTTTGAAATGGTCATGTATTATACCATCGTATAAAATTTTTTGTTTTGATACAAATATAAGTTAAAATTGAAATAAAAACAAATAATAATATATTATCGGCTCTTCATCAGCACCAACCATCTCGTCATTGCGAAGCATTTACTTCAGGCCGGTTTAAGTAACATAATCTTCCTGAGCAGTAGTATGAAAGATTATTGTCTATATTGC
>JAFGGQ010000068.1 GCA_016930435.1 bacterium | reverse complement strand
GTTTGGATTTCCTATGAGTAATATTTTCTTCATCTATGGCAAAAAAGTTTTTACAAAGATTGGATAAAAAATATCAGTCCTCGGTTTCCACCATTATTCTCTGAGCAATGCCATGGCCCAGAGCTAATTCCCGGCCACCGTTTGAGATGGTTACCGGCCCCCGTAAAAGCTGTGCACTAATCTTAGATATGATCATCCCGGGCCGTAAACCCATTGCTTCTAATCTTCTTACTAAGCCCGTTCCCCCCTTGATCTCCACTATTTTCCCCTTTTGAAAGGCTTTAAGTTCCGTCAGTTGCTTTATCATTACCCTTTCCTCTGCATTCGTTACAAAGACCGTATATGGTCAGCTGATGATGCTCCTGTAAAAAATTATGCTCCGTACAAATGAGCTTTAAAAGATGCTCGATTTTATCGTTTCGGAATTCAACTATCCGCCCGCAATGCTCACAAATCAGGTGATCATGGTGTTTCCTCTTGAAAACCAGTTCATAGAATATCTTATTGTTCAACCGGGTGACCTCTTGCAGCAAGCCACAATCAATAAAGACCGGTATAGCCCGGTAAATGGTCGCCCGTGATACTTTTTGTTCCTTTTTTCTGAGCTTCATGTATAGGAAATCCACATCGAAATGCTGATCGATCTGCGCGATCTCCGCAAGCAGAATTTTCCTCTGTATGGTATCCCTCATTCCTTTTGCTTTCAGATATTTCTTATAGGCTTCGAACATTCAGCTTTACCGCCTTTTATTGCTATTGAGAATCATTCTCATATAAAATATAGCTCGTAAAACAAAATTGTCAAATTAATTATAAAAAAAAATTTCTGTTTCATATACAAATTAGTCGAGTACCCTTCGTATAAAAATTGAAAAAAAAGACTGAATTAGTGATCCCTTTATTTCAGAAAATTAGAAGGTCCTCATACAAACTCCATTTTATCTCATTTTATAACCCGGTTAATGCAGATGAAATTAACTATAATGCTTGAAATATCGAAAAACAGAATATTAGAATATAAACTTCGGAATAAAATTTGCATTTTTTTGTACAATTCGTACTACTCATAAATACATGTTCATCAAATATATAACTTATATTCGACATTATCAACTGCATTTTACGGGATTATGAAATCCAAACAACAAATTAATCCCGTAAGGGATAATGTGAAATTAGCCCATCAATTTATTCATGGGATTGAATCATCCGATTAAATTTTAGTCCCGTAGGGACGAAATAGAATTATATCAAACACTTATTCTCAAATTATAGGGATTTTTGTTCCACACGTTCACCGGGGGGACCTCTCCACGCCAGTGGAGTAAAGGGGGGTAAAAACCATAAATAATAACCGAAAATTTTGTATGGTCTTAATCTGTAAAAAACTGGCAGCATCAAAATACATAAGTGCCGGGCAGCTTCCCATAAATCCCCGGCGCCAAAGGCTTGTCCTAACCGCTTGTATAGACAACAGCAATTAGATAGACCTTAAAGGTCCTGCCGTTATGGCTGACCGTTTCGGTAATGGAATTCCAATTCACATTTTCGGCGGCCTTGCCCACCGTATAATTATGGAGCAGGTCGTCCCCCTGCTTCTGACCGTATCCGGGTAGTCCTGAGGAAGTAATATAGTCACCGGCTTGTATCTCGCCATTAATATCGGAGACCCACACCCGGCCTTCGCCTATTGCGTTTACTGCTCCGAACCGCTCTCCTGGCCGGGGCTGGTACCAATGTGCGGCGCCCAACTTATTCTCGAACAGGAATACCCCATATACTTTGGGATCATTGGGGCGATCCGCCAGCTTGACCTCCGCCAGAGTAGAAGAAATGGAGATTTTCTGGTTATCAGCAGAACGGGCTCTGTTCTCGCCGGTAAGGGACATGATCATTCCGGCCTCAATCTCGGGGGGCGTGTCGGGAGAAAGCAGTACTTCATGAGCTCCGGTAAAAGGCCCGTAGTTTGCGCCTGGACCGGCGGCGTAAAAATCCCAGCTTCCCGCTGTACCGGAGCCAACAACCCCGTATAACCCTGCGCTCTCCCCATACAATCCCGCATCAAAATCGCTGGAATAAGCATAGAGTTGCGCTGAGGCGGTGGGTTCGTGATTCCCGGCCACTATTTTACCGTTCTGCTCGAAGCTCAACCGGTCAGACCCCGCCGTAGTTAACTTCAATCTCCCTTCGGAGTTATCCAAATGGATCCCGTTTCCGGCGGAATAGGCATCGGTTTCCCAGATTAGTCCTGCATTACTTCCGCCGGCGGCAGTGATAACAATATTGGCATCGATCCCGGTGCGATATACTTCCAGTGCTTCCTCGGGATAAAGGGTGCCCACACCCACTTCAATATCATAGGGGAAATAGACCTTGTTATCATAGTGCACCTGCATACTCTGAGCGAGATAAATGGTGCCCCCGAAATCATTGATGAAGAGGGCGGCGGGATTATTGCCGTTTCTGCCATGGATTTCGTTTCGGTCGATACTCACATGCTGCCCGGAGCTCTGGCCGATATTGAGTATCCCATCAGAAGTGGAAGAGATATCCTGGATACCGTATATATCCATTGCGACTGCCGGGCTGGAGGTATTTACTCCCATTTTGCCATCCTGGGTGATGGTCAGGATCTCGTTCCCGCTGAAGGAACCGAACCCGGGTCGGATCTTGAATTTATCGGTATCGCTGCCGTCGTTACCCAGACTCCATTTAGTATCCGGGCCCTCACGGAATGAGAGCTGGGCATCGGCATTGTTGCCCGAAGTGATATTCACCCGGACATACCCGCTGGCCCAATCAGAAAAATCGGCGATGGTATTGTTAAAACTCCCGTTTACCGCAAAGGGCATCTGGGATAAAACAGTCGAATCACCCATTATATAGGTGCTGCCGAAGCGGTAAAGGTCCCCCTCGATGCCCGAACCGGAAGAATAGAGCCAGTCATCGTCCACCGGATAACTTCCGGTCACTTCCAGATCCCCTTCGATCAGGACATCACCGTCCACGTGCAGTTCCGCGGCGGGGATGCTGGTGCCGATACCCAGACGGTGTGAGCTGTCGTTCCAGTGCAGGTGGGGACTGGAGGACAGGGTAAACTCCTCGTTCCAGAAGGCGATCTTATCGGGTTCTCCGCTACCATAGGATCCGGCGTTCCACCCTGAGCCGTTCCATTGTAGTACCTCTCCGAATTCGCTTTCCGGCTCGGCATTAACGTTATTCAGGTCATTGAGGACATTGTCCCCAAGGTTATCGGCTTCATTATCGATAAAAACCTCCCAGACAACTCCGGCTTCGGTAATAAGCAGGCGGTCCGGGGCATCCTGCCAGGTCATTGCTGTTATCAGTTCGTTACCGGGGTCGTCGTCCGAGAGGTCTGTGGCCGTGATGAATCCTGCATCATTGCTGAAGTCCGAGATGGTTATCTCGGAAAGGTTCAATTTGCTGACACTTATTCCATCTTCCGCCAGTGTAAGGGGATAGGAAAGTTCCCCGGTGCCTACAAATTCATCAGAATGGTGTACCTGGGTCAAACCTTCTGCTGAGCCGGCTGCGGTGATCGATTCCCGTACTGCGGGATTTAGATGCTCCCATTGAACCCCGCTGTCGTTTATGCTGATCACATCGCCGGCGATATTCAGTCCATCACCGGCAGTGAGGCTTCCAGCGCCAAGATCATCGATCCCGTCGGCGAACCCGGGCGGCATCCCCTGAATATCATTCCAGCTTACCACCCCGGTGGTATCACTGAAATAGGATGTCTCCGCGTAGAGTGCTTGGAAGGCATGTTCGGCGGTATCCGAATAAACCGCCATGAGGGCATCATAGGCAAAACCGGCAGAATCAGCATAATCGGCATAGTCGGCATAGACTGCTGAATAACTCTCCAGTGCGGTCCTCGATGAATCGGCATAATTGCTCTGTTCTGCCTTTTCAGCATTGATTGCGGTAAGGGCATAGGGGCTTGCGCCAAGCTGGTAGCGCGGCTCCAGTTCGTCCTCAGCGCCTACCTGGACCGAAAGCCATAGTGGAATACCAAAATCGATCTCATCCCCGAATGGGTTTTCAGAACCCAACATCACCGTAAATAGCCCATTGACAGTGGATATATACTGCTGCTCTGACCATATACTGCTACCCCCAAGTGCGATATCGTACAGGCGAAAGGTCAGCAGGTATTCACCGTCTGCCAGCGGCTCTCCCGCGTCATCCCCCAGTCTGCCCTGGAAGGAAACCAATTCCGGGATCCGGGCATAAATAGTGCTGATTAAAAACAAGACCACTATCCAAACCAAAATCTTATGCATAATTGCTCCTCTCTTATATAGATAATCTACACCTATTTTATGTACGAGATTTTTCCAGTTTTTGTAATGTTCTCTATATAAATTTCGTAAAGATAGGTTCCGCTGCTCAGCTTTTCCTGAGGTGAGATTTTGATCAGATACTGCCCTGCCGGTCTCATCTCTGTGGTGCGGTATATTTCCTTACCGGCAAGATCATAAAGTTTAAACCCGACTTCGCACTTAAGGGCCAGAGCGATCTCCACCTGAGTATTAGTATTGAAAGGATTGGGATAGAAATCGCCAATAGAGAAGAAAGGAGGCGCTACACCTTGTTTGGGTTCCCCGATCTCCGTATTCAGCTCGATCTCACTGGTAATATAACCGGTTTCAATAATGGTCCCAGTATCAGAGCGTATTCCAACGGCAGTCTGGCCAATCGAACCCATAATTTGGTAACCGGCACCGGATGTGCGCCCTCCACCGTTATCAGTAACCGAAGGTTTCAATTGAGTTTGGGCATTTGCCAATGTTAGTCCGGACAGCAGAATTATCAGTACCGAGCCTATTTTCATCTTAAAACCTCCAGTGGGTTTAGCCTTTGTATTATTAATCCGAATAAAATTCCTTTGACTTTTCTTAATATATAAGCTATTGTATTCAAGTTATAAAGCAAAAGAAAAAATTCCTGAAGGTCTATAAAATAATAAGGGGTGAAAACAATGTTAAGTGCCGATAACTGCGTTTTAGTTGTTATCGATGTTCAGGGCAAGCTTGCCCGTATCGCTTATAAAAGCGAGGAGTTATTCGATAATCTGAGGAGGTTGATCAAGGGGATTCAGGCCCTGGGGGTTCCGATACTCTGGACTGAACAGTTACCGGACAAGCTGGGCGCTACCCATCAGGAGATCTCCGAACTTCTTCCCGGCCTGGAACCCATTATCAAGAATACCTTCAGTTGCTGCGGGGAGAACCGCTTTATGACCGAGTTAAGGAGGTCGAACAGGAAGCAGGTTCTGCTATGCGGCATTGAATGCCATGTCTGCGTATATCAAACAGCAGCAGACCTAAGGGATTTGGGTTACGGGGTCCACCTGGTCACCGATGCCGTATCCTGCCGCAGCAAGGGGAACTGGGAACTGGGATTGGGCAAAATGGGATCACTGGGGGTTCAACTGACCGGTGTGGAAATGGTTCTCTTCGAGCTTTTAAGGGTCGCGGAAGGAGAAAAATTCAAGCAAATAATCAAAATAGTGAAATAATCGGACACTTGTTAATCCATTTTATGCTTAATTCCAGATGAAGGCACTGTTAATAAAATCAGCATCTTTTGTTAAGCGGATTATTGCTTTTTTAGAGAATCCGGATCTCTCGATTGTGTATTCGCTGGCCGTATTTTTGGCTGCGACCACCTTTCGTAATTTTTTAGAGATATTTTCAGACCATGTCCCGGTACAGGGGCTTTTCTTCACCCACTACTATTTATCCTACCTTTGCCTGGCCCTGGCGCTTACCTGGCTATTTCATTGGGCTACCGGGGAGGACCTGAAGAGGATCATTAGATTGGTTCTTGCCTCTTTCGTTGTGGTTATTCTGGCACCAATTCTGGATCTTATTATCAGCGGGGGGAGCGGTTACAATATAACCTACCTGCTGCCCGAGAAGCACGGTAACCTCTGGCTCAGGTTGATCACCTTCTTCGGGAATTTTTCGGAGAAGGGGATAACACCGGGGATGCGTATTGAGATAGGGCTTGTCATTATCGGAAGCTTAATCTATTTCCAGGTTAAATCGGGGAAACTGCTCAGGTCTTTGGTTTTCACTATTTTAACCTACCTGCTGATCTTCTTTTATTGCGCTATCCCTTACCCACTTAAGGCAATTGTTGAACTTCTCGGGATGACCTTCGGCCATTCACCCCTGAGCTACCGCAACCTCTTTCTTTTAATCTCCTTTATATTGGCTTTTTTCATAGTATGGAAAGAGAGGCGCAACTTTATGATCCCCATTTTCAAAGATATCCGCCCGGCGCGATTGATGCATTTTCTGGTCATGTTTGGAATGGGGTACTTCATGGCCCATAAATTCTCACCGGAGCCCATCAGGATCAATCAGGATACACTCATATCCGGTTCTCTTGCCTTGATTTCAATCGCCGGAGCGTGGCTATTCTCGGTAATGACCAATAATATTCAGGATCAGAACATCGACCGGATATCCAATCCCGGGAGACCCCTTACCGCTGGGATTATTCACCCCGAAACCTACAAACAGATATCCTGGCTGATTTTGATCCTTACTCTGGTACTCAGCCTATCGGTCAACTTCGCCATGATGTTCTTCGTTCTGCTGTTCATGTGTAACTATTACCTTTATTCCATGCCCCCGTTTCGGCTTAAAAGATTGACCTTCATATCAAAAATCGTGATCTCTTTAAATTCCTTCATAATGGTGGTCATGGGTTATTATTTCGCCGGGAACACGGCAAAAACAATGCCCCTTTTCCCCGGAAAACTGGCCCTCTATTTCCTGATCTTCATTACCGGAGTGATGAACTTTATCGATCTCAAAGACTATGAAGGGGATAAAGCCGCGGGGATCAAGACCCTTCCGGTCATCTTCGGTCCGGAGAACAGCAAGATGATCATCGGGGCTTTCTTTATGGCTGCCTATATAGGTATCTTCTTCTTCTTTAATTTCCATACCATTTTCCTCTACCTCCTGATCACCCTGGGGGTGGTACAGTTCATGTTTATCAACTTCAGGAGATATTCTGAATGGCCTGTTTTTATCCTGTATTTTCTTTCCCTTCTGCTCGGTCCTTTCTTCATGAGATAAATAGACAAAGTTCTTCTTATGGCCACCCTTCGAATTAAGGGCATTACTTCAAACCTTTAATGCAGTTGAAATTCACTGGAATCCCTGAAATATCGAAAAACAGAGTATTCGAATATCAACTCCGGAATAAAATTTGCATTTTAGCTTAAATAATACCCTTGTAAATTGACTTGCTTATATCGGAATAATAAATAATATTATTATCTGAAGCAAATTTTTACAATTTCTTAAACGAGGAGGAGAGTAATGCGTAAGTTGTTTCTTTGTTTGTGCCTGATAATTTTTATCTTTGTATCGAACGGTTCGGGGCAGATCCCCCGGATAATCAGCTACCAGGGGTACCTGACCGATGGCGCTCCGGAACCGGAACCTCTCCCCGATGGGGATTATCTTGTTTCCTTCAGGCTCTATAACTCTGAGAGTGGGGGAATTCCTTTGTGGAGCGAATCCCAGGAAGTAGGTTTGGAGGGGGGCATTTATCATACCTACCTGGGTCTGGTTAATCCTTTGAATTTAATGTTCGATGAACCATACTGGCTGGAGATCGTTGTGACCGGGATAACCCTTGCTCCCCGGGTGCGGCTGGGTGCTTCACCTTACGCACTCAATGCCTCTTGTCCCGACACGGTATTTTTCGCCCAGGAAGCTGGTTTGGCTTATGGTGTAAATTGGGAGGATCTATACGATATCCCCCCGGACCTCGCCGACGGAGACCAATACCTAAGTGGAGAAAGCGCCGGCGGCGACCTTTCCGGAAGCTACCCCGATCCTACCCTTTATTCCTTGAGGGGGATAATGCTCTCCGCGGAGACCCCGGAAACCGGGGATGTACTAAAATATGATGGTGAAATTTGGGGTTATGGTGAGGACCTTACCAGCAGCGGCTTGATCTACCTGGACGACCTGGCAGATGTGATGGTTCCTTCACCGTCAGCGGGACAAGTGCTAAAATGGAGTGGCACTCGATGGCTGGCTGCTTCCGATTCCGTGGGCACCGGTGGATCCGGTGATGACGACTGGGCTTATAGTTCGGGCAGCGGCCTTACCGGCGATATCTACCGCTCCGGAAAGGTTGGAATCGGGATAACCTCCCCTCACGCCCCGTTATCCCTGGGAGCCGGCACCGGAGATAAACTCTTCATTTATGAAAATGGCGGGGACACCTACGGTTTCGGTATTCAGACCGGCCTTTTACAGGTCTTTTCCGGGTCCGGCAGCGCTGACATCGCCTTTGGATTCGGCAGCTCCGACGATTTCACCGAGTATATCAGATTTGTCGCACCCTATGGGAAGGTGGGCATCAGAATGGCCGAACCCGAATACTACCTCCATCTGGAGGCCGCTGATGCTAATAAACCGGTTGCTTATTTCAAGAATAATTACTTTTTAGGTAACGGTATTGGGGTGCAAGGGGTCTGCTCTGCGGTGGACGGTGAAGGCACCGGCGGGTTCTTCGTCGGTGGCGCTTATGGCGTCCAGGCATCGGTTACAGGATCTGGCGAGGAAGACCACCGGGGACTGGTCGCCTCAGCCATGGGGGGAAGTGGAAGCAACTATGGCGTGCAGGGTATCACCTGGGGAGATGGCTATAATTACGGCGTTTATGGCACTGCAGTAGGAGGGATCAAAAACTGGGCTGGGTATTTTTTGGGTGATGCCTATTTCAGCGGAAAGGTGGGTATCGGAACCAACGATCCGCAGCAAACACTGCACGTCCACGGCCTGGAAATATACTCCACCGGTAACAGTGGGGGATTCAAATTCCGGGACCGGGCTGACGGCGAGGACGATAACTGGGTGTGGTATTCCTACCTGAACGTAGCACGATTCTACCGCCAGGGGAGAGGTGACCTGATAGGAATCACCACCGACGGCAAGGTGGGTATCGGTACTATTAACCCGGTGGACAAGCTGGATGTCCGTGGAACGATCCGAACCGACGTCCTCAAGATAATCGGGGGTTCAGACCTGTCTGAACAATTCGAGGTCTCAGCTTCATCTGACCTTCAACCGGGGATGGTCGTATGTATAGATGAACTTTCGCCCGGAAAGCTAATTCTGAGCAGTACCGCTTATGATACCAAGGTAGCCGGGATCATCAGCGGAGCTGGTGACATTAACACAGGAATGCTGATGGGTCAGGAGGGGAGCCTGGCCGATGGTCAGTACCCCATTGCACTGAGCGGAAGGGTGTATTGCATGGCGGATGCTTCAGGGTATCCTATTTCACCAGGCGACTTGCTCACCACATCAGACATTCCGGGTTATGCGATGAAGGTCACCGATCACTCCATGGCTACCGGAGCTATAATCGGCAAAGCCATGAGTTCACTGAAAGGCGGCCGGGGATTAGTACTGGTTCTGGTAAATTTACAGTAAAGGGAAGGGATTATAATGAAACTGAAATCAATTATTATTTGTATCCTGATCCTCTCCCTGAGTTTTGCAGTTGCCGAAAAGCTGCCTCCCCAGGTTATTCAGGCTGCTGTTCAGACCTGGGTGCGGGAGGTCACAGCTGACGCCCGGCCGGAAGCGATGGTAGAAAGCATGAAGCCCTATGTTATCGCCGGGGATACGGTCGCTTATATTGCTGGCCTGAATGACTATGGGTATTGTGTTACAGGGGTTTGCGACGAGATGCTCCCGGTCTATTTTTACAGTCCCGCCGGCGAATTCGATTTTAATGATGCCCGGTATAGTCAAGCCTTAGGCGTAATTTGGGAAGCCTCTCTCGATTTTATAGAGAGCCTCTCCCAGGCTGGCGAGAAAAGCCAGAAAGCCCGTGAAACCGCTGCTTCTCGAAGGGAATACTGGGAAGACCTTGCAGCCGAACGAGTGCTCCGGAGTCATTCGTCTATGGAATTCTACGACGGCCCGGACTCTATGCATGTGCCCAATTTTCCCCTTTGGGGAGGGAACCAGCGTTGGCCTATGAATGCCCTGACACCCTATATAATAACATCTACGGGGCCCTGTACCCTGCGTACAGTGGATGGCTGTGTGGCCCATTCAATGGCCATGATAATGCGAACCTGGGAATGGCCGGTGATAGGACAGGGAGCAGATACTACCTATTATGACAAAAAAACTTCTCCGCTATGGATCGCTACTACCCTGAATTTCTACCCTTTTGTACCCGGGTTCGATACCCTGGATTGCGTCTGGCGGAACCGCATCGAATGGATGCCCAGGGGTGAAACCGGAGTGCTGCGGATTCAGGGCGACTGGG
>JAFGGQ010000067.1 GCA_016930435.1 bacterium | reverse complement strand
ATCCTCATCTAAAGTAAACGCGGAAGGGTCCCCAAGAGACTCCTCATCAATTACATAGACATCCCCAAATTCCGAGGGAATATCCTTTTTATCCCCTTTGCCTTTCTTCATAGTCAAACGTTCTCTATGGGTCTTTTCTAATTGAGGTGGTTTGACTTCAATAGGAGCGAATCTATTTTCAGTAAAATTGCGGTCAATACCCCCTGAGTCTTCCTGGATTTCGGTTATTATGGGGATATGGAGTTTTTTTTGCTCTTCATCAGCATAAAAAAGATGCAACAAAGGGTAAGTTAAAGCGGGGGCAATCAGAAATTGAAACAGATATGTGGGGCTATAATTCCAAAGGGCATCCACGTAGGTATCCATGAAATTGACCTGGCTGGTATCCGAAAAAGCAAGATAAAAGACTATGCTATTGCCTAAACTGATTACTATCCTGAAAAAGACAAAAGCCGCTCCTTCTTGGATCCAGCGGACTACATCGATCCTTCCCTGGTTAATGAAAAGTAATACTATCACGTAGAATAAGATTTCCATAGGAAATTTCAAGTATGGTGGTATTTCGGGGAAGGTTGTACCGGATCTCAAAGAATAGAGCAATGCTGAAAAAGCAATACTCAGCAGGAAAAGTATTAGAACAATGAAAATGCTTACATTTTTAGATTTCGGTTTCATTACAAATCACCCAGTTATATTATACCAATAAAAACCCTTTAGTCAATAATTTTGTATTGGGATCACCTGATTACAGCAAAATTCTGCCTAACGATACCTATTGAGGATGAGACAATTATGGTATATATACCCCCTGCTACCAGTTTACCATTTTTATTGGTTCCATCCCACTCTATCAGGGCTTGATATCCCACCTCTCCCTGTGGAAAATACCGGACCAGGTCACCTGCTGTTGTAAATATATAAAGGACTGCATCTGCTGGCAACTGAGCAAAGGTAACCTTATTATTACTTCCATAGGATATGTGGAAGGGATTGGGATAAATCGGTATCTCAATATCCTGGTCATAAGGGGAGAAACCGGTCTCGAACCGGCAGACGCCTCCATTTACCACAAACCATACATCTCCGGTATGCGGGTTTACCTTAATATCATTGACTATATCCGAAAGCAGTCCCTGCCGTTCACCTTCATAAGCATCCTCACTGAAAGTTGATTTGATAACATCGAAGGAATCCATATTGGCATAGAGAATAGCAGCCCCGTTAGTAGTTCCAAACCACTTATTGTTCCAGTTATCGACATCAATTGCGGTAATTTCAGAAGAGAGATTTTCAGGGATACTAACGGGTTGAAAATATCCAAAAACAGTATCATAGAAAACTAAGCCTGCAGCGGTGCCTATCCATATCAACCCTTCTTTGTCAATGGAAATAGCGGAAATTTCCCCAAATGCCTGGCCATCCAAATCATTATATCCAATCCACAGATCATCGCTGTTATCGGAGATGCTGGAGCCGTAATCCAGGATCATTAGGCCATCCTCCTGGAGGCCCACCCATACACGGTTTCTATCCCTTACCATCAGGGAGTACATTAAAGTGGTGTTGTGGTCATTAAAGTAAAAAGCTATGGGCCGGGAAACAGAACCACTGCCGAAATCGGTACTGTCTTTGAGCCAGACAAACAGCGCAGAATCGGATTGAGAGTCATAAGTAATGACCCACATATTGCCATAAGCATCCTTTTTAATTTGTGGGACAACAATATAGTTCCGAAGGCCGCTACTGGCTGCTACCCTTGATGGTGCCAGGGGTGTATTTACAGTATCCAGGAAAATCCAGGTACTGTCCGGTGTCAGCACAGCAATCCCGGTACCCCAGGTGCCATACCATACGTTTCCATGATCATCCTGCTCTGAACAAATATAATTCCAGCCATGCAGATTTGCGGTGTAAGTGTTGTATTGCGACCACTCTGAATCGATAAAACCGCTTATTCCTCCATAGGGCAAGGGCATGTTCCCCCTCATAGAAGTTATCCAGCAGCGGTTTTGCTGGTCAATAAAACAATGCTTGTATTCGCTGCCCAGGATAGTAGGAAAATTCACAATATTCCATTCCCCCTCAATTAACCTTGCGATACCATAGGATAAGCCGATCCACAACTTACCCTGAACCTGGACGGCGCAATTTGACCTGTCCCATGAATGAGGGAAGGAAATCCTTTGCCATGAGAGACCGGGAACCTTCCGGAAAATACCATCATCACTTAAAGCGAGTAGGGAATCCCCGTGTACAAAGAACTCATTTGCCGGTTGATCTTCCAGTCCCGCTGGTACCCAGCCAGAAGAGCTTCGCTTAAAAACCGCATCACCATTATAACCTCCAGCTACTACCTGCAACAAGCAATAAACTGAATCCCTGAAGACTATCAGGTCTTTTACTTCCGCTTCAAGACGATCAATGATCCAGTTATCGGGTTGAGTTAAATTGTCATGGATAGCAGCCCGGGCAATCCCAGCTTCCATTCCCGCGTAGATAGTGTCATTGAAGATCACCAGATCATTAACCGGGGATTCACGGGGCAAATCCCCCAGTTTAGAGCAGTTCTGAACGATCTCCCCAACTGTAAAATCCTCAATAATGGAGAACTGGGTGACCCCAGTATTAGTAGCAATCCAGATATTCATACCCGTATTAACAAATTTATTGATCTGAATATTGTTCTGTTTGAACTCTAAAAAATTAATCCAGCGATCCCCCTCCAATCTGCCAATGATCCCTTCGTACGTAGCGTACCAAAGGCGTTCCATGCCATCAAAACCAAGGTCAACAATATCTATTCCGGCCAGACCATCCAGATTGGTAAAGCAATTGAGGGCTCCGCTTCCGGTATGATATTTTCCGATTCCCCCCTTGGTACCGGTCCAGATGATGGAATCCTGACTTTCCATAGACTGGATATAATTCAAATCGGTAAACACCTGCCAGTTAAGGGTTTGTCCCTGGATCTCAGATAAAAGCAGGGTTTGTCCCAAGATTAAACCCATCAATAATAATATACAATTATTCCGTATTTTCATTTCTTAAATAGTAAAGCCCACAACAGAACACACTGAGCGTATAATACTGATATCCAGGGCACTATCTGGCCATGGCGGGTAAAAAATGTTGTTTTATCCGTAGTAGGGATATCGGCAATTATTGCTGTCTTCTCATTTAATTTAGAAGCTTTCAGTACTCTGCCAAGTGGGTCTATGAATAATGATATGCCGGTATTGGCAGCCCGTGCAACCGGGATCCGGTTCTCAATAGCCCTGAATACAGAAATTCGGGCATGCTGATAGGGACCGGAGCTTACCCCGAACCAGCCATCGTTTGTTATTGTAACCATAAACTCAGCGCCACGGTTAACAAATTCCCGTATCAAATCCTCAAACGCTGCTTCAAAACAGATAGGAGTACAGAACCGGCCAGCAGGAATTTCAAAAACTACCAATTTGTTGCCCGGCGTAAAATTCCCCTGGCCGGCATCGATCTTTTTCAATACCCTAAGCTGTTCCTCAAATGGTAAGTGTTCGCTGAAGGGAACCAGTATGGTCTTGTAAAAAAATTTTATAATCCTTGACCGTGGCAGAAAGAGGGCGGAAGCGTTATAATAGATATTTTGCCCATCTGATTTTGCTTTATAATCAAGGGTTCCGGTAAGTATCGGGATATTTAGCGAATCGGTAAGCTCATGAAGACGGCGCCGAAACCGGCGGTCATGGGCTATGTAGGAGGCCGTTGCTGTTTCCGGAAGTACGATCAGATCCAATCCGGATTTATCCAATTCCCCGATCATTTCCAGATAAATTTCCATATTTCTGGCCTTGAACTCTTTGTCCCATTTTCGGTATGGGTCAACATTCCCCTGCAGCAAGGCAATCCTGAGGGATTCGCCTTCCAGTTCCCTCTGCATCTCCTGGTATCCATAGTAAAGGGGGAACCCAAACAGCAGGATCAGCAAGATCACTGCCAATACCAGTCTTTTTAAGCTAAATTTGGAGATAGCATAAAATATCACCAGGTTAATGATCACCAACCAAAAAGAAACCCCCAGGCTCCCCAGAATGTCCGCAAACTGGATAAGCGGCAGATAATAACTCTGGCTGTAGGCAATATTAAGCCAGGGGAAACTGATCTCCCCTACGGAGAGTGCATATTCCATCGCTACCCACAAAAAGGGCACCGAAAAAAAAGCTACAGTTTTGTTTTTGCCATAAATCCATGAATAGACCATCCCAAAGAATCCGGTAAAGACCCCGAGTAGGATGCACGCACCGATCATCCCCCAAAAAGTTACGATGGATACCCACCAGATGAGCAGCAAAGTCCTGATCAGTCCGAACAGATAACCCAGTATAAATCCTTGTCCCTTGGTTTTATTGGCTAAAGCAAATAAAAGTGGAATCAGGGCGAAGTAAGCCAAAAAACCTAACTGGAGGGGTGGAAAAGCCAGACCAAATAATATCCCGGAAAATATAATTAAAAGAATCGATTTCTTGTTCATAATTAAATGAAAAAACCAGGCCCTTTTATTTCAGCAGAACTTGCCCGGTTCCCTCTGTTGTAAAACCTATATGATAAGATTCTTCACCAGCCTCGTTCAGTACCCGAAGGGCTTTTTCCAATTGCTCTTGGCGAATAACGTAGATAAAACCGATCCCCATATTGAAAACCCGGTAGATCTCTTCCCGGGGAACTTCACCCAGTTTCCGCAAGGTTTCAAATATGGGAAGCACTGGCCAACTCTGAATATTGACTACAGCATCGATATTGTCAGGTAAAATCCGGTTCAGATTACCGGGAATTCCTCCGCCAGTGATATGAGCCATACCCCTAATTTCAATGCCATTTTCATAAAGGATACGGGTGGCCTTCAAATAGCATTTATGTATTGCAAGCAGTGACTCAGCAATGGTTTTTTGGTATTCAGGAAGTACCTGATGAACATTAAGATCATGGTCTTTGAAAAGTATCTTACGGGCCAGTGAATAGCCATTGGTATGTAAGCCGGAAGAAGCCAGGCCAATAAGCTGGTTTCCTTCACGGATAGTTTTGCCTGTAAGGTATCTTGATTTATCCACTACTCCAACGATAAAGCCCACCAGATCATATTTGTTCCGGGGATAATAACCGGGCATCTGGGCAGTCTCTCCCCCAAGTAAAGGAATGCCGATTTCCTTGCACCCGGCCGCTATCCCACCTACAACTGCCCCTATAACTGCTGGATCCGCTTTTGAATAAGCAATATAGTCTAAAAAGAAAAGAGGGTTGGCACCGCAGACCATGATGTCATTCACGCAGTGATTCACCAGGTCACGGCCTACCGTATCATGAATTCCTGCAGCTATGGCTATGTCTATCTTTGTACCAACTCCATCCGCGCTGGAAATCAGCACAGGCTCTTGACACAGGCTCAAATCCAGCTCAAAAGCCCCTCCAAAATCCCCGATCTTGCTCAGCGCAGTACCCCCACTTTGCCCTACCGCCCGGGCAATCGCCCTGGTAATGGATTCCGCTTCATTGAGATCCACACCCGCAGCTTTATATTTGTCCATAACTCTTTCCTTTCATCCTAACTCAATTTTACTCCATTGATGACGAGCTCGAACCTTTGACCTAAAAATTTGGCCGCCTTTCTAGCCATGATCATCCGGGACATGAATATCTCGAAATACTCCATAACCGTTGCCAAAGCGGGATCGATCAGGATCTCCAAAGTAATCGCATGATTAACAGTATCCACATTCAAGGCGGAATTCCGGGCGGCATTGTTCACCCGGTCATGCATATCTTCCTTTAGTTGCTCAAGGGTTCGCACCCGCGAATAATGCACATCCGATTTGTCAGCAATTATCAGGGCGGAGCAGATCACGCTAACCGGCTCACCCTCATCTTCATGATGGTTTCCAATCGCTCCTATGACCTCGGTAATCTCAGGAAGCTTCATATCATAGCGTTTCAATATCTGAAAAGCTAAAAGGCCCGAGGAGACAGCATGCATCCTGCGGGATATCACATTACCAATATCATGAAGATACCCTGCAATCTCGCCAAGTTCAGCTATCCTAAGTGGATAATCAAGATCCAAAAGCAGTTTCTTCACACGCTGTGAAACGATGCCGGCGTGCCGGAGCCCATGTTCGGTATAACCAATTGCTCCCAGGTAATCATTGGCCTGATTTAAAATTTCCAGGACCTCCTGGTCATTTTTAAGCTGCTCTATTATGCTCATGCCTTACTTACTAATATAGACTATATAGTAGTTTAGTTAAACAGACCAAATATATTTTACGGAACGTCTAAGTCAAGGTTTAAATAAAATTGAAGAGTATAAGCATCAATGTAATCTTCAAATAAACCATGATTTTCTGAAACCCTAAACCAGAGTTGGTTCAATGCTCGATGACCTCAGCAACATAAGGAAGTCCCCGAAAAAGCTGTTTCCAGTCCAAACCAAATCCGGCAAGATAAATGTCGGGCGTTTTAAAGCCGATGTATTCAACCGGGAGATCAACATTACGGGGAATTTCTTTCTCTATCAAAGCGGCTATCTTCAGACTGGCAGGATTGCGCCTTTGCAATATATCGCAAAGGTAATGCAGGGTCAATCCGGTGTCCACAATGTCCTCCAGCAGTAATACATGACGTCCTTCAACATTCACATCCAAATCCTTTGTTAATCTTACGATACCTGAAGAGGCAGTGTCATTTCCATAGCTCGAAGTGCCCAGAAAATCTAATTCGTAATGGAAATTTAGGGTCCTCAAAAGGTCCGCAGCAAAAATAAAGCAACCCTTCAATATTCCTACCATTAATGGATACCGGTCCTTATAATCATTAGATATTTGGCAACCCATTGCCTCTATCTTACGGTGTATTTCATCCGCTGAGATAATCATTCTCAATTCGACTTTTGCTTCCATTCCTTGATCCTCCTTTGCAAATCTGCTAATGGTCCTTCCCAAATGACCTCCAGAACCTCCTTTTCATCTTGCCCTAACTTAAATAACTCTGAAATCCCTACTCCGCACACCCAGGCAATATGGTCGCCTATTTTCAACACCGGCAATATCCGGCGGATCAATGAAGGCACCCTGCCATCAAGTAAATACCTAAACGCCTTTTTAGGCTTCCTCAAACCCAGGGGGGATAACGTATCCCCATGTTTGATGTAGGAAAGCCTCAGCGTCTCACCGGGAATATATTTTATATAGCAATGGTTTTCGTTATTGTTAATAATACCATCACAATGTGCCCGGTTCAATAAACGGATATTAAGGGTTCCCCAAAGGCCTCCCAACTCAACCTCGCTATCCGGACAGAGTTTTCTGCTGAACTTCGGACAATTAACCGGTTGCTTTAGCCATATCATCTTGCGGCCATATTTTTCCGCTTTCAAATCAAATGGAGCCTGTGATTCTATTGAGAATTGACTTCCCGGTTTTGCGGTTAACATATCCTGGATCAGGTTTTGGATCTTATTAAAACTAAGTTTTTTTAGTCCAAATCCCAGTTCATGATAAACCTTTTTAATCATTTCCCCCTTTAAAAAAGGGTTCATTTTCAGGAATGCTTCACCAAATACGATGATTCCATCTCTTTGGAAGATAGTCAGATTACAATAATTCTCCAGGATGCTTGTTTTAAGGGTTTCACTGGCTCCACTCAGAAGATCTCCGGTTTGTTTGAGGTGCAATTTCAGGGAGGGATTAAATTCACTTTCAAGGTAAGGGATTAAGCGGTGGCGGATTTTATTTCGGCTAAAGCCAATGTCGGTATTACTCAGGTCATTTTCCCAGGTGATATTATGGGCCTGCAGGAACTTCACAAGGTCAGTCTTCCAGGAATTAAGAAGTGGTCGGATAAAGCAGTCCCGGCGAGGCGGAATCCCGGTCAACCCATCCAGTCCGGAGCCTCGTATCAGGTTGAATAAGATGGTTTCTATATTATCATCAGCAGTGTGTCCCAGGGCAATGCAGGCATCATGGGATAAAGCAATTTCCCTGAAACACCGGTATCGAAGTGTCCTTGCAGCTTCCTCCAGGGAGCCCCGGTTTTGCTGGCGGTAGCTTATCAGATCCAGCTTTTTTACTAATAGGGGGATGGAATTCTCCCGGGCATACCGGGTTACCATTGCCTCCTCCCTGTCAGAATCCGGTAACCTTATCTGATGATTGATATGGATTATAAAGATCTCTATATCTCTGGTTTCGGGAAGCTTTCGGATGATTTCTATCAAAGCCATGGAATCGGGACCACCGGATACTGCTACTCCGAGTTTTTTTACCTGTTCAAAAAGGTTAGACTTTGAACACCATTCAGCAATATATTGAATTAACCTATCGGGGTTCATGTCGATCGACCTCATTATTGCCGGCTTAAAAAAAGAAGCACCATTCCCCCGCTCAGAAAAAGGATATTTCCCAGGAATGCCGCGGTGAATGGGGATATCGCGCCATTATATCCGAAGGCTTGCCCAGCCCTGATTACCCCATAATAAAAAAAAGCAAGCAAAAGGCTCTGGGCAAAACCTAAAGCCGCTCCTTTCTTCCTGAAACGCAGGGTAAACGGAACCCCGAACAGTAAAATGATAAAATTTGCAAATGGGAAAGAAATCTTAATCAATAGATCAACCTTTTCCTTTATCGGATTTCCTCCCCAGCTTTCTACCTTATTGATATATCTTTTCAGTTCAAAAAACCCCATTTGTTCGGGATCAGTCTGCTTCTTCGAGAAATCATCCGGAGTGACATTAATATTCAGGGACATACTGTCAAATTTTTCGGCATGTTCGGTGGAATCGGCAAAGAACCTCTGGTATCCCTCGATCAATTTCCAATTATTATTTTCATATACCAACTGCTTGGCATCTATACGCTGGTTCAATTTGGCATTTTCGTCGTAATACTGAATCATTATCCCGATACCCTGTTGGCGATTGGCAAAATACCTATTGATATAATAAACCTCCCTGTTCTCGCCTTTAAACACAATATTCTGGACAACCTTGACCTTGGAGGTTCGTACTTTATCGATCTTTTCGTTTTTGATCTCATTT
>JAFGGQ010000066.1 GCA_016930435.1 bacterium | reverse complement strand
TGGCGTGGAGAGGTCCCCCCGGTGAACGGTTGGAACAAAAATCCCGGTAATTTGGTATTAATTGTTTGGTTTAATCTTTAATTGGCTAATATTTTAACAGACTTATATCGCTTATACTGGTTTTTTTAATACATTATTATTTTATGAATTCAAAAATCTAATCAGTAATAAGGGTGAATTTAGCAGTCTGCTCCTGATAAAATGAAATAGTCTGTTCTTCTTTAGTGCTTTGAGGTACTTGCGTTATCGTAAATTCCTGTATCCAATGCAGTTCGCTTTCTACCAGATAGCCATTCTCAAAATCGAAGTAAGCATCTCCTTTACCATCGCCCTTCCCGTCGCTCCAATAACTGATTAGATCGCCTTCGTATTCGGCTTCCCCTTCTCCGGATACAGTAAAGATAATATTAATTTTCAGCTTGGCGCACTTGTGTCCCTTGAACATGACAAAGTCGTCCAGGGTATATTTTTTCTGGGTAGTCTGTGTAGTAACTCCTTCCTCTGTGGAGACCGTAGCTTCGGTTTTTTTATCCCAGGTTGCCCCGATTTTAACGGGGTGATTGGGGAAATAATCAGAACCGATAGCGGCATATTCACTGGCTATCTGGTCGCCTTGGTCGATACCACTTTCATCATAGCCCATGCCTTCCAACCCTTCCCATTTTACCAACTGGCCCAATGAGTCAGTAGTAATGGTCAGATACTCCCCGATAATGTCACTTTCCTCTTTAGAAGGTACATATTGATTATTCTCAAAAATTCCGGTTTCCTCTTTATCAAAGAACACGGTGAGGGTCATTTCACCATTATCTTTTACATCTTCGATCAACATTCGTTGCCATAGGGTACTTTTGGCCAGGCTGCTGCGGCTGTAGTCGATCGAGTAATACTCAGTTAAAATATCCGATTCCTTCTTGTACTGAAGCGTATCCCCAACCGAAGGTTTGTAGCTTATAAATATTCCGGTCTCCGGGAATTCGCCGGTCAGCTTTTTTCCTCCCCCTCCACAGTTAAAGAGTAAGAGCAGGATTATAAGCATCATTATCAGGCTTAATCCTCTGTTATTCATTATTCCTCCGTATTTAAGGGTTAATTATCCATATCTTATGGCTTCTATTGGTTCTAATTTGGCAGCTTTATATGCGGGGTAAATTGCTGAAGCAAGGGTAAGCAGGAGCGATGCCAGTGAAATTATTACGAAATCCAGACCCTGCATCTTGATGGGGAGGGATGAGATTGAGTAAACGTCGGGAGGCAGGGAGATAATATTATAGCTCTGCTGTATCCAGCAAACAAGGAAACCAGATCCCACTCCCAGTATGGTACCGGTAAGACCTACAATCAGGCCGTGAATTATAAACAAGCGCATGACGTTGCGGGAAGCGGCCCCCATCGATTTTAGAATACCGATATCCCGTGTCTTTTCCATTACTACCATGAATAAAGTACTTATTATGTTGATGGTCGCGACAGCGATGATAAGGCTTAGAACAAGGAACATCCCCCATTTCTCCAGTGTCATCCAGGAAAACAGGTTCTTGTTCATCTGCATCCAGGAGACTGCATAGTATGGATAACCGATCTCCTTCTCCAACTCCTTGGAGTGTTTCTCAGCATTATAAAAATTATCGATCTTAATCTCAATTCCGGTAATAGCATTGGGCATATTGAAGAAGTCCTGGGCGGCTTTCAAATGGATATAAGCGAGGGCGGCATCGAACTCGTACATTCCGGTCTCGAATATACCTGTTACCTTAAACTGTTTGACCTTAGGTGAAATAAAACCGAATGAAGATGGTTTGACCTCCTTAAGGCTATAGAGCAAGATAGTATCTCCGGTAATTACTCTAAGTTGCTGGGCCAGGTATTTTCCCAGGATAATATGAGGAATATCTGTGGTATCGTATTCTTCGGTAAAAAACGATCCGGAATACATATTATTATTTATATCATTGACCTTAAATTCGAAGGAGGGGAGCACCCCCCGGATCATAATGCCATCGTTTTCTTCAACACTGGCAATGGCTGCCTTGGTGTGGATAAAAGGGGCAGAAGCGATTATCCAATCCTTGGATTGCAAATGCTTTTGCTGAATAATATCCCAGTTGCTAACGATCCGGTTCTTGTAGGAATATATGCCTATATGAGCGGTAGTGCCCAGTATCTTGCTCCTCACTTCGTCTTCAAAACCATTCATTACTGAAAGGACGATGATCAAGGCACCCACGCCGATCATAATCCCGACTATTGAGAATATGGTTACAATAGAGATAAACCGGTTCTTTTCCCGGGCAAATAAATAGCGGAGGGCAATGTAAAGTTCATATTTCATAAAGATCGTGTTTAATTATTAATTTGATTATTAGACCTAAAATTATAGTATGCCCTTCGGTTAGGCAAGCATTTATTTCTCAAAAGCAAAATCCGTATAACTTCTTTCAAAATGGGTTTATGTGCAAATCAGATGCCCTAATATTAATGAGATGAAGTTAAATCAATTGGTTTATATGCAATTATTTTTTACATAAACCTTAAATTATAATAGGAGCTAAAAAGTAATGATTGTCATGACCAAATATTATTGACAATATCCCCTGATGGTGTATATTAATCAAAAAACGCCGGAAAATTTATTGCCGATTTTTTAGGGGTAATGAAACCGATCCAATTTGAAAATGTGTTGACCGATATCCGCAAGTCAGAGATCGCCGAAGGTTATTATATCTGCGGCGATAGCCTGTTTATGAGGGATATACTTATAAGGACGATCCGAAAGAAATCGGCTATTGAACTGGAAGAGTTTAATATTTCTGAATTCTGGGCCAGGGAATTGGCCGAACCCAAGGCGGTCATCGATTCAATCTTGGCCATTCCAATGATGTCCCCCCGGAAATTGACCATTATTTATGATGTTCATAGTCTTTCTCTGCAGTTTAAAAAGGAACTTGCTCAGTTCAATATCCCGGAAACATCGACGGTGGTTTTAACTTCGTTAAGTACCGGAATAACACTGGGGGAATATCACCGTAAGTTTAAAAGCCGGTTTTGTTTTTTGGATGCTTCTCCTCCTTATGAAAATGAACTGGGATATTGGCTAACCCATTTTGCCCGTTCCCGGCATAAGAGAATAGGAGGCCCGGCAATTCAATTTTTTCTAAAACGAGTTACCCCAACCCTATTAACAATAAAAAGTGAATTAGAGAAGATTTGCGCTTATATCGGCGACCGGCCCGAGATCACGGTAGATGATATCGGGCAGGTTGTATCCCAAAGCCGTACTGCAAACATTTTTCAGTTTATAGATAGTTTTGGCCAAAAAGACTTTAAAGCATGTCTGGTTCATTCCCAGGAGCTTTTTAATTATGGTGAATCCGCTCCAATGATGATCTACTGGTTACAGAGAAGATGTACGGAGCTCCTCAAGCTGCTGGCTTATCAGGCTCAAGGCGTTTCAGCTTCGGAAATAGCAAAAAAAATGCGGATTTCTCCATACTGGATCAAATCCTATATTGCTCAAGCCCGGAATTATAAACCACGGCAGATAATCCAGATGATCTTTATCTTGAAGGAAACCGATTTGATGATAAAGGGCGGTAATATGGGTCAAAAAGAAGCAATTACTTATGCTATCTGCAAAATCTCCACCTTGAAATAGGTTTTGTTATGGAAAATAAAAAGGTAAAGAGAATTCTGGACTGGTATATGGGAATAATTGCCCTGATGGCTTTGGCATCACTGATCGCTAAATATGGATTTTTCACTTCGCAAGTTATAAAGAATTACCTCTTCTACGGAGATTATTTCATTATCGCCTCTTTTATTGCCAATTCACTTATCAGGTTGATTTTCGCATCTCGAAAAGCTGAATATATAAGCTCTCATAAGGTCCAATATATACTGGCATTCCTTTTTATATTCCAGTTGATCACCTTTAAACTGTTTTTCATCACTCCTGAATTCAAAACCATTTTAGGCGCTTTGAGATTAGTTTCCATAACCAAGATATATATTATCATCTTTCAGGGTTATATATTATTTGAGCTTCTGATGCAACTGGGACGGCTGCATCAAAGCATAACCAAGTTTCCGCTTCCTCCTTCATTACTGCTCGTTGGCAGTTTTGTTGCTATCATAATTGCAGGGACCTTACTGCTGCTTTTGCCCAGGGCAACGGTAAGTGGAAAGATCAGTTTTGTTGACGCACTCTTTACTGCCACCTCCGCAACCTGCGTTACCGGACTGATAGTCGTGGATACCGGTACTTATTTTGCCAAGTTCGGACAAACCGTGATACTCCTGCTGATCCAACTGGGAGGTTTGGGCTTGATGACCTTTGCCACTTTTTTCGCCTTGATCATAAGGGGCGAATTGGGCTTGAGAGAAAGAATGCTTCTGGGGGATATCCTCAATATAAGGGCTTTTAGTAAGATAAAGAGCCTTATAAAATCAATTATTGTTGCTACTGTCCTGATCGAAATGACTGGAGCAATCCTGATCTACCTGGTATTCAAAGGTACTCCCCCTGCCGGAGAGGGAGGACTCTATTCCTCAATTTTTCACTCTGTAAGCGCCTTCTGCAATGCAGGCTTTTCCCTGTTCTCAACCAGCTTTATAGAATATCAAAGTCATCTTGGAATGAACCTTATCATCACCGGTCTGATCATTTTAGGAGGATTTGGTTTTGTGGTTATCGCCGATATCTGGAGGTATATAACCTCACCATTTAAGGATAAATTTCGAAGGCTTCCCCACTTCTCGCTGCAGACCAGGGTGGTTTTCAGCACTTCTCTTATATTGATCGCTCTTGGAACGGTTATAATCTTTACAATCGATTACAATCATCATTTAGCCAATCTGCCGCTGGGGACTAAATTGCTCGCATCCTATTTCCAATCGGTAACCTCGAGAACCGCGGGTTTCAATACGCTTGATATTGCCCGGGTGCATATCGGAACCTTATGGATTCTCGTGATACTGATGTTTATTGGCGCCTCTCCGGGATCCACCGGCGGAGGAATCAAAACTACCAGCTTTGCAACCCTCTTTGCACTTATTAAAAGTAAGATTAAGGGTATTGGCGAGGTGAACCTTTTCAACCGAAGGATACCTTTAGATGTTATTCACGGCGCTATAATGGTAACCGTTCTGGGATTTTCGGTCTTTTTTACCGGAGCCTTAATACTGTCCATTACAGAATCCGCTGCTTTCGAACATATCCTCTTCGAAGTAATGTCCGCTTTCGGAACGGTAGGGCTATCCTGCGGAATTACATCCAGCCTGAGTACCATTGGTAAACTGGTAATCACCGTTATAATGCTTGTAGGTAGAATCGGACCCCTAACCCTGATATTTGCTATCCCCAGCAAACGATCAGAAGGAAAATTTAGATATACTGAAGAAAGGGTGATGATAGGATGAAAGAAATTCTGATTGTAGGAGCAGGAGAATTCGGTAGAAATATAGCGGAAAGATTCACTCAACTTGGTGAAAAAGTGCTCGTTATTGATCTGGATGAGCGTAAATTAGAAAATATCCGGGAGAGGGTTTCGGAAACCTATATAATGGATATTACCGATAAGGATACCCTGGAATCCAAGGATCTGGGCAGATGTGATCTGGCCGTGATCACTATCGGAGAAAATTTCAGCAGTAATTTACTGGCAGTTATTTTGTTGAGGCAGTTGGGGATAAAAACAATCGTTTCCCGTGCTTCTAATGAAGTTCAGCAGACAATATTAACCCGAATTGGCTGCGATATGGTACTCTTCCCGGAAGAGGTGGTTGCAAAAAGGCTGGTAGAGAAAGTATTGCTGGGGGATATTGAAAAAATCAACATCGGCGAAAAAGGCAGCATTGTTTATTTAATGGCCCCTCAGGGGATGTTTGGAAAAAAAATAGGGGAATTGGAATTGGAGAAAAATAGGGTGGAACTGGTTTTTATTCAGAGAGAATTCTCCAATAAAAAGGGGGAACTAACCAAATTAATTCGCAAAGAAGAAGTTGAAATCCCTGTTGAGAATGGGGATTATTTGGTACTCTATGGTCTTGACCAGGATATTAAGAATTTTTTAAAGCAATATCAATAGGATTGGAGAGATTTAATAGTTAGTTCAGCTCAAAGCCCCCGGCGGGTACCGGACAACCCGGTTTCTTTAACATGGGATCTCGATATCTGCTGTCACTGTGGTGGCTGTGTTAGTGTTTGTAAGGCCAATGCACTGGTTCTGACTGCCACTAAACTGGAGATCAACCCTTCTCGCTGTAACCTCTGTAAAATTTGTCTGATAGTTTGTCCTTACCATGCTCTTGGAGTAAGCTATGGATAAATACTACGATATAGTGGTGGTGGGAGGCGGACCGGGGGGTATCAGCTGTGCATATTTTGCTGCAAGGGCTGGTTTAAAAGTCCTTCTTATGGAAAAACACCCTCGCTTTGGTGAACCCGTCTGCTGCGCTGAAGGATTAAGCTGTTCTGGCCTTGAATCGGTTATTCCAGTAAAAAAATCCTGGATAAACAGTAATATCGAAGGGGCAATACTGGTCTCGCCGGCTGGGCGTCAAATAATTGTCCATCACCCGAAAGCAGGTTACATCCTGGATAGACCATTGTTTGAAAGCGATCTTGCGGAAATGGCTGAATATTACGGAGCTGTTGTGCTTACTGATGCACGGGCAGAAAGCTTGATAGGGTCTCCTGATGATGGGTATAAGGGTATTAGCTGCGTGATAAATAAACAATCAATAGAGTTTTTTGGAGAAATTATAATAGGTGCGGATGGAGTTGAGTCCCAAGTGGCTCAATGGGCTGGTTGGGATACCACCCTTTCCCTTGATGATTGTGACGCTGGCGCTCAATATTTAATGGATAATGTTCAGCTCGAGTATCCCGAATATGCTAAGTTCTACGTAGGTTATGAGATCGCTCCCGGGGGTTACGCCTGGGTCTTTCCCAAGGGAGAGGGAAAGGCTAATGTAGGCGTGGGAGTAGCTGCGCGATACCTGCGTGAAAAAAGTGTTCAACAATACCTTGATGATTTTTTAGCAAATAATATGCCCAGGGCGCGAATCCTAAAAAAAATGGGGGGTGTTATCCCATTAACCAGGAGGATAAACCCGCTGGTTAAAAAAAACATCATGCTTGTCGGAGATGCCGGTCATCTAACTGACCCTATTTCCGGGGCAGGCATAGCGAATGCCCTACTCTCAGGTAAACTGGCCGCTCAAAAGTGCATAAAATACTTACGAAATGAGCATAGGGGATATGCCGCGCTTGCTGAATACGAAAACGAATGGGATAAACTTAAGAAAAGACAGCATCAGATATACTTGACAGCACAGAAATTATATGTTACTATATCCGATCAGGATCTTGAAGTATTAATTGAATTTATAAACGAAAATATGGGAGATAGAACATTTAAAGGCATTGATGTCGCCAAAGTCCTAAAATCAATTATCTTTCATCATCCCAGATTGCTGGTTAAAGCGGTTGAGTTTTTACCCCAGATATTCAGAAGATAATTTGCATTTGAAAAAAATATAAGGGGCTTTATGATAAAAAGAACCCTCATTTTAACCCAAGTCTCCCTGTATTGTTCTGAAAGTGCCTATAAATAAGTGTTTGATTTAATTCTATTTCGTCCCTAAAGGGACTATTGATATTTTTATGTTTTTATGCTATAAACATTTCGTCCCTACGGGGACTAAAATATGTTTGGGTTGTTCCATTGATACGCTTTAGGGTACTCGGAATCCGGCAATCGCGAATTACGGGAGGGGCTTCGATACGATGCTTCGCATCTACTCAGCCGCCGTAGTGGTGCGAATAACGGACGC
>JAFGGQ010000065.1 GCA_016930435.1 bacterium | reverse complement strand
AACTAAACCGTCGTTTGTATATGGAAATTAGTTGCTGAATATATCATCCTATTATAAATTGTCAAATGTTATTTTTGCTTGACGGTTAACTTAAGCCTTTTTATTTTAACATTTTAATTTATAAAGAAAGGAATGTATTTAATGAAAAAATTGCTATTTATGGTCTTTATATTATCAGTTTTTGGGGGATTAAAGGCCCAGCAATATTTTGATAGACCCCCGGAAATAAGCATTTCTGGTCAAAATCTGGAGGAATTACAACGTGCGAAGATAAGCAATCCCAATGATCCCGGTATTCTGTACAATCTGGGCTTGAAGTACCTTGAGCAGGGAAGTTACCGGGATGCACTGGTGGAGTTCAAGCGAGCCAATCAGATTCGTCCGGGTTCCGCTATTCTCCTGGCCAAAGTTGGAGAGACCTATAATAAGTTGGGAGTTGCGGACTCCGCGGTTCTGTGGTGGGAAAAAGCTTTAGAACAACACTATGAATACATTGAAGTATGGGAAAAGTTAGTGCGTTATCAACCTGAATACTATTTTAACCTCGGGGTTCTGTATAAGGATAAAGCCGAGGAGAAAACAGTGCGTCAATTAGCGGAACAAGCTATTTACTATTTTGAACGTTATCTGGAGGAGCTCCCGGAGGGGATGATGGTTGCCGAAGTGCGCTCTGCAAAGCAAGATGCCGAGTTCTTCGTTCGCGTATTTGATTCGGAGCAGAAAAAAGAGGAGCGCGAGCGCGCTCAAGCGACACTGAGGGCACAGAAAGAAGAGGAACTGTTAGCTGAGAGGGATGCTTTCCGAACTCAAAAGACCAGATTGGTTGGTTTGGGATTCAAGACCTTTAACCCATCTTCAGCCATTACCTTTGATCTTAAAGCCGGTAAGGAGAGCCTTACGAATAGTATTAGATTAAAAAGCCTTACAAATAGTTTCACTGAATGGGTGCTCGGTGGGGGTTTGATCCGGGGACCCTTTATATTCCGTGGGGGAATTATGCTAGGCTCCAGCTCGGTCAAACAGAGCCAGTTTCCCAATGACAGCATTTTTGCCGGGGATACCTCATGGGTGGATAATATGGAAATAAAAGCGGTTAACATCTATCAGTTAGAAGGGGAAGCGCTTTATAATTTCTATTATATGAATCCCTTAGTGCTTTATATCTCAGGATTTGCAGATGTAGGATATATGGGAATAACACAGTCCGAAGACCTATTCAGTTCAGCTAGCTTGTTTGGGGCTGGATTGGGATTAGGAATATTTTTGCGTATGGAAAGCTGGCTGATCGATTTTAACTACAAACGGTCGGTACTTGGAAGTTCTTCAGGAGGAATGGTTGTTCTTGCGGTTTATTACAAATTTTAAAAGAACAGGATCAAGTTAAAGAAGATGAAAGAGGTTTGGGAACTATTAAATCAAGAGGCGGAGGCGATAAAAGCCTTGATTGGCCGTATTGATGAGCCTCTCCTTAAAGCTGCTAAGCTTTGCCTGGAATGCGAGGGCCGTGTGATCGTGACCGGGCTGGGAAAATCAGGCTTAATCGGCCGCAAGATCGCTGCAACACTTGCCAGCACAGGAACTCCCTCATTTTTCCTGCATGCTACCGAAGCATCACACGGTGATCTGGGAATGGTTACTGATAAGGACCTGGTCATCGTGATTTCAAAAAGTGGCTCCACAGATGAAGTGATCTGCCTTATTCCCGAATTCAAAAGGCTGGGAGTTAAGCTGATAGCAGTAACTGCCGAACCCCGGTCCCTACTTGCTGAGAATTCTGAAGTAGTATTGAATATTAATGTACGGGAGGAAGGGGAACCTTACGGCTTGATCCCCACGACCAGCGCGATCGTATCTCTGGCGGTCGGTGATGCACTCGCCGTTCTGTTAATGTTGCGAAAGAATATTCGAAAGGAAGACTTCGGAAAACTACATCCCGCTGGGAACTTGGGTCGTTTGCTCACCCCGGTCGGGAAAATAATGCATACAGGCACAGAGATTCCCATCGTTTCCCCGGATGCATCGATAAAAGAAGGGATTCTGGAGATGACCTCAAAAAAGATGGGGGTAACCCTGATCTGCGAAGATAGACTTCTACTTGGTATATTCACGGATGGTGATATTCGGAGGACCATTCAAAACTCCGGAGAAGATAATATTATGAAGGACAAGCTGATCGAACATGCAACATGCAATCCAAAAAGTATTACTTCTGAAACGTTGGTAGAAGAAGCGGTCTATATTATGGAAAAGAACAAGATAACCAGCTTGCCGGTTTTGGATAGTGAAAAGAAGCTCATTGGAATTGTTCATTTGCATGATATCCTCCAAAGAAAAATATTGTAACCCTGGGAGTATCCGGTACCTTGGCTGAAGTTGACCCTTATCCCTATAATTTTCAAAAGGATTATAAGTGGCATTTTGATGATTATCCTCTGGACAGTGGGGGGATACCATTTGAGATTCACCGTGAGGGAGTTTTTTACAATCCCGTCCTGATCGCCCAATTTGCACTTGCCAATTATGAGATATTTGCCCTGGAAGGTAACCGGGAGAGCCAAGCGGCTTTTTTAAGGGGGCTCGATTGGTTATCTGAAAATGCTGTTGACTGGGCTAACGGAGCCCGTGTATGGACCTATCCGTTCGGGGATAAGCGTTATAATCTGACACCACCATGGATCTCTGCATTAGCACAGGGAAGCGCGATATCCGTTTTGGTAAGAGGATACATGCTGACCGAAGATACTAAATATAAAACCCTTGCGGATGACGCCCTGATACCATTCCGGTTTCTGGTGAAGGAGCGGGGTATATGCAATCATTTTAAAAACAAAGTGATTTGCTACGAGGAATATCCTACGTTAACCACCTCCGGTGTTTTAAACGGGTTTATTTTCGCCCTCTTCGGCTTGTTCGATTATCAAAAATACTTTATGGAGGATAACGTAAAACAACTTTTTGACAGAGGTGTGTTTGCCCTGAAAACCAACTTGGACCAATATGATACCGGTTATTGGTCCCGCTACGACCTCTATTATAATGGCCATATTGCCGGCCGAAAATACCATGAGATTCATATCGATCTCCTGAAGGGATTGAGTAAGATAACAAGGGAGAACCAATTTGAAGAAAAAGCCCGGAAGTGGGCGGGAAATATCAGTGATTCTATATGTAAAACAAAATGGTTCTGTCGCAGGACTCTGGATAAGATCAATGGCTATTGAGGTCACCCCTCAGCATTCCTATGGGGTCCTTTGAAATATTTAAGCTCTAACTGCCCATTCTCATACACTCCGTAGCTGAAATGACGGTACCAATTTCCTGAATTAAGATAGGCCTTATTTCCTTCTGTCAAAAGAGCCGGTTGATGAATATGGGCCAGGATAACGTAGTCCAGACCGGATTTAAGCAAATTTAAAGCAAAATCCTGATATGCTTTTTCCACATCAGGGTACCTCTTATGATTGTATAATCTCCGGCGGTTAGAAACTAACTGACCGAGCAAGATGCCTAAATCAGGATGAAGCATTTTAAAAACGAACCTGGTGATCTTGCTCTTTAGCATAGGTCGAGTAAAGTAATAATAGTGCCAGTTGCTCTTAAGTATCCCATCCCCATGGGATAGATAAAATTTCTTATTATACAATTCAATTATCAATGGGTCTTCAGGGATTATTAAACCTACTTCCCTTTGGAGATAATCCCCGCCCCAAAGATCATGATTGCCCCCAATAAAGTAAACTCGGGTACCGGACTCTACTAATGTGGAGAGAGCTTTCAGCACTTTAAAATAACGATTGGGAATGGTCCTGAAATATTCAAACCAGAAATCGAAGATATCCCCCACCAGAAAAAGGATATCTGCATCTTCCTGAATGAGTTTGAAAAATTGCAGTAATTTTTGTTCTTTTTTTGCCTCGGTAGAAGGGTCTTGGGCTCCAAGGTGAGCGTCACTTAAAAAGTAAATTTTATTTTTTCTGTTTACATCCATCGGATATTTCCCTTATATTATGAAACTAATAATAATTTGAAATTCAAAACAGGCAAGATGAAAATAGCAATAAAGACCTTTGGCTGCAGATTAAACCAGTATGAAGGTGAAGGAATAAGGGAGGGACTGAAAAGGCACGGGCATCAAATTGTCGATCCGGCAAACGAACCTGATATGGTTATTATTAATGGATGTGCAGTTACGCAAAGGGCTGAGCAAAAAGCGTTTCAATTTATTCGCAAGCAGAAAAGAAGCTTTCCCGAAAGTCGCATTCTGGTAACCGGATGTCTGGGTACGCTGATCAAAATGGAAAAAACTAATTATCCATGGGTGGATATAGTATACCCTCAGAACGAGAAGAGCTTTATGGCCGGTGTTCTTGAAAAAGAAAAACCCACAATTCAGCAGGGTGTATCTGCTGCGTGGTTTGATATTCAAGATTTTGCCAGGCATACCCGGGCTTTTCTTAAAATTCAGGATGGCTGCGATAACCGTTGCTCCTATTGCATTGTCCCTTTTCTTCGTGGCTGCAGTTACTCCCGTCCAGTTGATAATATTCTGAAACAAGCCCAGATTCTTGAAAATAATGGTTTTAAGGAAGTGGTTTTGACAGGGGTAAATATTGGAGATTACAAGGATAAAGAATATCGCCTGCTTTCACTGCTCAAGCTATTATTGAGCCAAACCGACCTTCCCCGTATCAGACTCAGTTCCATAGAATTAGAAGGCCTCGATGAAGATTTGATCAGGCTTATTGCCGATAATCAGGAAAGGATTATGCCCCATATTCATGTTCCTTTACAAAGCGGTTCAGACCGGGTATTGCGCTTGATGAACCGGAGTTATAACTCTGCTGATTACTCCCGAATAATATCTTTAGCCCAAAGTGTTATCCCCGGCTTATTAGTGGGCACTGATGTTATGGTGGGCTTTCCCGGCGAAGTTGATGATGATTTTAACCGAACCCGGGAACTAATTGAAGAGCTTGAAATTCAGCATCTGCATATTTTCAGGTATTCCCCCCGTCCTGGGGTGCCCTCAGTAAAATTTTCCGGTGAAATAGACCCCGGAATTAAAAAAGACCGGAGCAAAATACTGCAGGAATTGGGTCAGCGAAATAAAAAGCGCTTTATAAAGGGTTTGCTCGGCCATGATTTAAAGGTTCTTTTTGAAAAGGAAGATGGTTTTGGGCACTGGGAGGGCTTATCGGAAAACTATATCAAGTGTTTTGTAAAATATAAGAGTACACTGCATAACAAGATTGTTCAGGTTAAGGCTGTGGGTATGAGTGAATTGAAATTGAAAGTTGAGATCGAGAGGTTGACTTAAAGAATTGAACATTATTTAAAAAAGATAGCGATAAGAAAAAGATGAGTAAGAAGGTTTATATCTGTACTTATGGCTGCCAGATGAATAAATATGATTCCGAGTTATTGTTGGGTCTTCTTCGGGGAGGTGGTTATGATCTGGCGGAAAGCGAAACTGAGGCAGATCTTATATTGGTGAATACCTGCTCTGTTAGGGAGCATGCCGAGCGCCGTGCCCTGGGCCGTTTAAGGCAGCTGGTTAATTTGAAGAAAGACAAGCCAGGTATGCTGGTTGGTGTATATGGCTGTATGGCCCAGCGTTACGGTGAAAAACTGTTTGAGGAAGTGCACGGCCTTGATGTTGTCGCCGGTCCGGATGCTTTTCCTTATATGTTGGACATTTTAAATAAGGCCGGAGAATCCCGCCAGACCTGTACCCTGCTGGGAGATTTTGTGGGCACAGGTATGAAGCCCCATCGGCTTGGTAATAAATTAACAGCATGGTCGGCTATCACCCGGGGTTGCAATAATTATTGCTCCTACTGTATTGTGCCCTATGTCCGCGGAAGGGAACGAAGCCGACCCCTTGAAGATATTCTGCAGGAGGTCCAAAATGCAGTTCAGAACGGGGTTCGGGAAATAACCTTTTTGGGTCAAAACGTCAATTCCTACCACGATGGCAGGCATGATTTTGCTGATCTCCTGTATGCAGCAAATGTAATCAGCGGATTATGGCGTATTCGCTTCGCAACCAGTCACCCTAAAGACCTCTCAGACAAACTAATAGAAGCCATCGCCACTAACCACAAGGTATGTGAACACATTCACTTACCCGTGCAATCGGGTTCCGACCGGGTACTCGGATTAATGAACCGGGGATATAGCAGGAAGAATTATTTGGACCTTGTAAAGCGTATTAAGTCAGCTTTGCCGGAAGTAGCTTTAACTACCGATTTAATCACCGGTTTCCCCTCGGAGAGTGAATTAGATTTTCAGGAAACAATAGACCTGATGTACCGTGTTGAATTTTCCGGGGCTTTTACCTTTAAATATTCACCCCGCCCGGGGACCCGGGCAGCAGGATTGCCGAATGATGTCCCTGAAATCATTAAGGTCCAACGATTAGAGCGGATGATAAAGGTCCAGCAGGAACTCGCCGAAATATTCTCAAAAAATTTGTTAGGAACTACCCAGGAGGTAATGTTCGAGGAGAAGTCGCCCCGAAATCCCCGGCATGTAAGGGGGAGAGCGCGAAACGGTAAGATTGTGGAAGTCGATAGTCATTTGGTCAAAATCGGTGAGGTCTGGCAGGTTTCTATTAATGCAACCCAAACCTGGGTGCTCTTTGGTAATGCTATTAAAAAAATTGAGGAATAAATAATGAAGTTAGAATACCAAATGCAAAGGCTAAATCTGACCGATATCGATCCTGATAATCGGGATTTCGACCTTAGTTATAATCCTGACCTGACCCCTCTTGCCCGATCAATCAAGTCCGTAGGTTTGGTTTATCCGTTAATTGTGCATGATGAACTCACAAATAAGGTTATAGTAGATGGCTGGAGAAGGTTCAGGGTGCTGAAGGAGCATAGTATAAGAGCATTTTCCGCTCTGGTGCTTACACGGCAATCACGTTTAAACTTGCTTGATATCTATCTTGCGGTCAATTCCTTTCATCGTCAGTTTAATCTGATTGAAGCCTCCATGATATTCCATAAAATGAAAAGTAAATATGGTCTTGACGACCATTATATTATAGCACATTATCTAAAATATGTCAATATTAATTTATCACCTGAAAGCTACCTTAAGATACTTGAATTAAGCCATCTTATAGATGAGTTAAAAAAGGGGGTAGCCCTTGAGCGGATTAACCTTTCTAATGCTTACGGGCTGGCCCAATTAGACGAGGGGAAACAATCACTTATTGCTGAGATACTAAGAGACTTGCAGTTCAATACCAACAAGCTCTCACAATTACTGCTTTATTTGGAGGAAATTGGCAATAGGGATGAAACTGAAATGGAAATTATTCTGGATAAGCTCGGGCTGAAGACCATCCTTGAAAACTCAAAAATTAATTCAAATGAAAAGATTGAATTAATACTGGACGGACTCGAAGAGCTGAGGTATCCTCATTATTCCCGTTTAAAAGCAAGGGTAAAAGCATTAAGAAAGGCTTTGAAGTTGCCTCCTCAAATCAATCTGGTAACCCCCTCCTCATTTGATGGGAATAGTTTTAAGTTCGAGTTGAATTTTAATGAGGATGAACAGTGCCGGAGATTGGTTGATGAATTGAGAAAGGCCATTCAGAGTACGGAATTCGAACGGATAATTGAGTTATTTTGAATCCAGGCGGATCAACTGATGAGTATTTATAAAATAGAGAAATTTATAATTCATGAAGAGCTTAAAGAGAGTCGGGATGTCAAGGTCATTCTGGAAAAATATCCGGGAGTTCCTTTTGAGATCGTAAGTGATGCAGCGCATTCGGATGAACTCACTTTGAAAAAGGGGGGATTATACTTTAAACTTCAGAAATACAACGGTCAGTTTTTAACAAAATGCCCGGGTACACCGAATCATATTTGCTGTGGGTACCAGGTGATCTCCTCGGTAATGAATTGCCATCTGGGCTGTAGTTACTGCATCTTGCAAGGTTATTACCATAGTAAGGCTGTTACAATTAATCTGAACTCGAGTGATCTTTTAGGCGAACTGGAGAGAAAGATACTTCCTTACCCTGAACGTTTTTTCCGGATAGGAACCGGTGAGTTCAGCGATAGTCTTGCTTATGAAGAGATTTATAATTTTTGCAATCATTTAGTGCCCTTTTTTTCGGGACAGTCTAATGTTCTTTTTGAGATTAAGAGCAAGACAGGCATGGTCAATGGACTGTTGGACATCGAGCATGGCCCCAATATCATGGTTTCATGGTCGGTAGCCCCGGAAAGTATTATCGAAAAAGAGGAACTTTTTACTGCTCCCTTGATAACCAGATTAAAAGCTGCCAGGGAATGCCAGGATGCCGGTTACCTCTTAGGATTTCATTTTGATCCCATGATATACTATCCGGATTGGGAAATGGATTATAAAAGGACTGTTGAACAGATATTTGATTATGTGAAGCCCTCGAAAGTAGTTTGGATAAGTCTGGGGGCTTTCAGGATACCGCCCCATTTTAAGAGCACGATCATTAAGAATTTTCCGAAAAGCAAGATAGTTTATGGAGAACTATTTCCGGGATTGGATGGGAAACTGCGCTATCTAAAACAGATTCGTGTAGAGCTCTTCGGAAAAATGTACAGGTGGTTGAAAGGTGTTGATAAAAACCTGTGTCTGTACCTTTGCATGGAATCGGACCGGGTCTGGATGAAATCCTTTGGATGGTCCCCGGGATATACTGGAAATCTGGCAAATATTCTTGATGAACGTGCGTTATATATGATTTCTAATAATAGGAGCAAAGCATGATATTTGTGATAATTGCCCTGAAAAAGGAATTTAATTATTGGGTTGGGCATCTGACCGCGCTGAAGGAAACCACCCGTAAAAGGCTCTATACCGGTACAATTAGGGGGAAGCAAATATTGACTACCTATGGGGGATTGGGATACCGCGTTTTGCATCGCTTGAAAGAGGGGATAGATAATTTCCCGGTAGAAAAAGTGATCGTTACCGGTAGCGCTGGAGCCCTTGATCCGCAACTTAAGATCGGTGATGTTATTGTGGGAGATAGAGTAATATCCGGGAATGATTATTTAGAGTCTGATATTCTCTTTTTGCCTGAATTCAAGACCCCTTTCCAGGTAAAGGTCGGGTCAATTTTAACCGTTAAGCTGCCGGTCATATCGGTAAATAGAGGCAGAAAGTTACATCTGGAATATGAGGCAGACTGCGTGGATATGGAAAGCTATCATATTGCACGTTATTGTAGTGATAGTTGCCTGGAGTGGTTTGCGGTAAGGGGAATATCTGATCTTTCCAATCTGGATAGCACTAAGGTATGGCACAGAAATTTGCCTCAAGTTGTAGAAAATTGCTTTACAGTAATAGAATCAATAATTGAGCGTATTTAGAACAGCTCGGACAATTCCGTAAAATGCAGTCGATAATGTTGAATATAAGTTATATATTTGATGAACATGTATTTATGAGCATTACGAATTGTACAAAAAAATGCAAATTTAATTCCGAAATTTATATTCTAATATCCTGTTTTTCAATAATTCAGGCATTATAGTTAATTTAAAAATCGACTGATTATCTAAACAACTTAGAGTACTAAATTTCGATAAAGTAAGTGTCCCGGAATATTCCTACAGCTCCGAAGCTCTCTTTAAATTTAGCTAATCCGAAATTAGGATCCATATTGACGGTATAGATTCCGTAATCCAGATAGCTGTATCGATGTTCGATCCCCCAGCGGATGATCTCGTAGAAGAGCAGATTTACCGGCCGGTAGGCCTGGAAATTATCATCATGGCTGATGTAAAAGGCAAGAATTACCTGGGGATTACAGCGGAATATAACTACCCCGGCGATCATTTT
>JAFGGQ010000064.1 GCA_016930435.1 bacterium | reverse complement strand
TAAGCGGAAAATTTCCATAAATTATTTTCGGGATAAAAAACCGGAAATTAATATTGCCTTATTCTATATGTAGTGGTATATTAAAAAACTTATATATTTTATGTTGACCACATCATGGGCTGAGGGCTTTGTAATATGACCATAAAACACATTCGTAATACCCTTTGGCTATTTGCTTTTGCGTCAAGCTTGATCATTGTCCTTTTGGCCCTATGCTCCTTTAACTGCTCCAATGGCACCGACGATGATAATGGTGACGGATTCAACGGTCCGGATACCACCGATGGGGATACGCTAAACCATCCGCCGGATTCACTGGCGCCAGGTGAACTCACTTATATAGGATCCTTTTTAAACATCGATACTCCGGGTGGTAAGATTTTTATCGATGGGATTCATGCTTATATCCCCCAGCGTAGCGGATTTTTGATCGTCGATATCAGCGATCCTGAAAATCCACAGCAGGCAGGGCAATATTCAACATCTGCAATCCGATACGGAATCAGCATCTCGGTTAGGGATAATATCGCTTATTTGCTGGGATGGGACTGGTCATCACACGCCCTGCTGATGGTGCTCGATGTTGCAGATGCCCTCAACCCCGAACTGAAGGGCCAAACGGATGTTGCCGGTCAGGGTTATGGGATCGCCTTTAGGGATAATCATGTTTACATTGCAGCCGGGGATCAGGGAGTTGCTATTTATAAGGTCAGCAATCCCTCTGAGCCGCAGCTGGTTAATACTATCCCCGTAAGTAACGCCAGTAAATTGACCATCTACCGCCAGTTCCTGCTGGTTGCCAGTGATACTCGAAATCAGGGCGGATGGAAATACGATATCTCCGATCCCTCTGAACCGGATCTTCTCCAACATTTTTACACTCCCGGATACACCCGAAACATCACTGTAAAATACAACCACGTTTTTGTTGCTGATGGCGTTTATTTGGATACTTCAACGGGTAGTTTCCAGGTCTTTGCGCTTGATGACCTCCTCTCTCCGATAGCATGTGACAGCCTTCAGCATGGCTGCATCGCTGTTGCGCTCTGGGAGAACTTCGCCTATGCTGTCGATTGGACCGGAAGCGCCCCTAACCAGGCCCATCTCTATACCTATGATATTTACGATCCGGCCAGACCGGCGCTTATTTCCGATCCAGTGAATCTGGAAGTCGCTAAAGACCTGGCGGTCAAGGATGGCTATATATATGTAATCTCTCAAACAACACTTAAAGTGATAAAACACCTGACCGAATAACGAAGGAAGAATCAGGGGAATTACGGTAACGGCAAAGGAACTCTGATATAATAACTTAAATTTACGGATAATGTACAAATTAGTTGCAAAAATAAAGTACTAAGGATATTATTTCAAGTAAATTAGACAAATGGATGATTAGATGATTGGATAGTTGGAAAAACTTCACTAAAATTTTGTAAAACCTTGATCAATAAAAATAGATATCATGATTTCTGAATGAAGCCTATAATAAATATGTAGGTTGATGTTATGGAAATAAGATGAATGATAAACTCACTAAATCTTACAAGAACAATCATCACTCAACAATACAGGAGAGGCAACCATCCAGCCATCCGGTGGCAGTTATGGTAAATTTCAAATATTACCATGCAACTAAATTGCGTATGAACCAAATTTACTTTTTTATTTGACATCAGGACTTATTATTTGCAAATTCAAACAGGACAATCAGGAATAATTGGTATCATAACCACTTCGATTAAAAATGATTATAAAGCATGATAATAATATTATAGACCTACTATAAAGGAGTAGCTTGAAATGGGTATCAAGGTAAAGAAGGCTTTGATTTCAGTATGGTTCAAGGAGAACCTGGAGGAGCTGGCCAAAATACTGACTGTAGCCGGGGTAAGAATATATGCCACTGGAGGCACCGCGCGCTTTTTGCGTGAGAAGGGCATAGATGTGGTAAAGGTTGAGGAACTTACGGGCTTCGATCAGATACTGGGAGGCCGTGTAAAAACCCTGCATCCCAAGCTTTTCGGAGGAATTCTTGCCCGGGATTATGTTGAGCAGGATAAAGAAGACCTCAAAAATATGGGCATCCCCAAATTCGATATGGTAATCTGTAACCTCTACCCCTTTCCTCAGGCCGTAAAAGAGGGCAAGGAAGGCAATGAGCTTCTGGAGATGATCGACATCGGCGGAGTAGCTCTACTCCGTGCAGCAGCCAAAAACCATCCTAACGTCGTGATAGTGCCCGATCCCCGGTTCTATCCAGAGATATCCAAACAAATATCATCTACCGGAGAGATCGATCTGCTCACCAGCCAGTCGCTGGCCAAATATGCATTCTCCTATACCGCATATTACGATTCCATTATCGCTAACCAATTAACCCCACCCGCAGAAGCTGACCAGTTTCCGGAATTCTATACAGCTCCCCTACGCAAATCATTTGAACTACGCTACGGAGAAAACCCCCATCAACGTGGAGTGCTCTACGATAAGTTCAGTAAGGATATTGGCTTACCCCAGGCCGAATTACTATGGGGAAAGGAATTATCCTTTAACAATATTACCGACCTCGAAGGAGTCCTTGCAGCGGTCAAAGAATTCGAGGAACCCTGTTCGGTAGTGGTTAAACATAACAGTCCCTGCGGTATAGCTATTGATAAGGATCTTCTGACAGCTTACCGGAAGGCTCTGGATTCCGATTTTCTTTCCGCCTTCGGGGGTATAGTAGGGTTCAACCGGCCGATCACCCCGGAACTCGCAGAGCTGCTCAACCAGCATTTCTTCGAATGCGTACTGGCGCCTTCCTATGAGGAGGCCGCTATGGAGATTCTTCTATCCAAGAAAAACCGTAGATTGGTGAAAATCGACCTGACTGATACAGGGAAAAGCTACACGGGGAAATACGTGCATGGCGGTTTATTGCTCCAGGACAGCGACCCCTTAAAATTTCCTAACGAAAAGTTTGAGGTGGTAACCAAACTAAGACCTTCGGAAGCGGAAATGGCCCAATTGAAATTTGCCTGGAGAGCTATTAAATATATCAAGTCCAATTCCGTTCTGATCGCCCGTGATAACGCTACGGTAGGTATCGGCGGTGGATTGCCCTCCCGCGTTGATGCCGCTATTCTTGCCACCAGAAAAGCAGGGAATAAATCGACAGGCGCCGTAGCTGCTTCCGACGCCTTCCTTCCATTCCCGGACACCCTGCAGGTATTAGCAGACGCCGGAGTTAAGGCCCTTATTCAACCTGGTGGAAGCCGGAACGATAACCTTAGTATTGAGTTAGCTAACAGGATCAATGTTTCAATGGTCCTTACCGGCGTGAGGCATTTCCGACATTGAAAAGCTCTTCCGGAAATTATGTTGACCTCCACGTTCATAGCTCGTACTCCGATGGAAGTTTCACACCAGGGGAAGTGTTGGATAGAGCCCGGGCCTGGAACCTTAAAGCTATATCTATTACTGACCATGACACCGTTGAGGGGACCCTGGAAGCCCTGCAATTGGCATCCTCCAATACCATTGAAGTAATCCCCGGGATCGAGTTCTCTACTACCTATAACAATTATAAGGTCCATATTCTGGCCTATTTTTTCGATCCCCTTTACCCCCCCCTGCAAGATGCCCTGGAAACCCTTCGAAAAGACCGGTATCAACGTGCTAACCGTATTGTCAATACCCTTAATGACATGCATATAGATATCTCCTTTGAGGAGGTGGAAGAGTGTTCCGGAAAGGGGTGTATCGGACGCCCACATATTGCAGCTCTATTGACCGATAAAGGGATTACACGGAACGTAACTGAGGCTTTTGAAATGTACATAGGTGATGGAAAAGCAGCATTCTATCCCAAAAAGACCCTTTCTATAGAAAAGGTCCTGAATTTGACCCATGAAGCAGGAGGCATTGCTGTCCTCGCACACCCCGGGAAGATCGGGGACGACGACCTTGCCAGCCGGCTATGCGAAATGGATCTGAATGGACTCGAGGCCTTTTACCCCGGACACACTCGCGCACAAACCGAAAAATTTATCCAGCTTGCCGCAGACAAAAACATTGCGGTAACCGGAGGCTCAGATTGCCATGGAATGATGAAGGGCGAACCGATTCTGGGCCTCTTTAAAGTGGATGCCATATACCTCGATCTTCTAAAGAAAAAACATCGCGAAATAAAACGGAATTACCTAAAATGATCAACTTTTTAAAAAAACTCTGTTTTGAACGGCTGGGAGGCTCCCCGGAAGAGCATAAAGCGGCAAGGCTCATCATTGAAGACCTGAAACCAACCGGATTAACTCCCCGTATCCAGAAGTTCAAGGTAAATACATTTAAACCAGGGAAAGCTACATTAAACATACTAAAACCACACACCCGGGCCATTAACGCAAACCCAATAGGTTTTACCGGCTCCCATAGCGTAAGAGGCCCCCTTGAATTTGCCGAAACCGGCGCCGATGAATTTCTTAAGGGCAAGGAAAATACCTTGATACTCCTTTCCCAAAAACCAGATTATCAAAAATACAAATCGTTCGCCACCAATAAGATCGGTGGATTTATCGTTGTTGACCGGCCTTTCTACCCCCTTGCTTATCCTGCAATTTATCATTCCATTATAAGAGAATTCGGTGCAATACCGGGGATCATTATCCCATATCAAAACGCTCTTGAAATCATTGATAAACCTCCAAAAATGGCCGAATTGATTAGCGAACAGAAAGAATACGAGGGCAACTCCCGCAATATTATCTATGAGATCAAAGGCTTTGCCTATCCGGAACAGGAGATAGTTATTGGAGCGCATTTTGACAGCGTGGCTACATCCCCCGGGGCATACGACAACAATGCCGGCGTGGTTGAGGTTATTGAACTGATCAAATACTTCGTTCGGAAACCTCTCCCCCGTACCCTGAAATTCATCTTCTTTGGATCCGAAGAGCTGGGATTGCTGGGAAGCTCCTTCTATGTCTCAAAACTCCAGTCCCCGGACCGTATAAAATTGATGGTTAATCTGGATCTGGGAGGAACGATCTTGGGCCGCAATGGAATAATTGTATCCGCTAATCAAGAGGCATTTAATTTTATTGAAGGGTGGGCAAAGATTCAGGCAATGGATATCAAAGTAACCGCGGATATCTATTCCAGCGATTGTATGCCCTTTATCGACAAGGGAGTTCCGGCCCTTAATTTTTACCGCACTGACCTTTCGGGATCAGGCCATAGCAGCCATGACATACCATGTCATCTTTCGAATAATGCTTTACAATATATTATAAATTCTGCTATAGTATTATTGACCCAGCTGGGAAGCGCGCCGGATTTTCCCATTGCCCGGCCTGTATCCGCCGAGATCACAAAAAAAACCACAGAGTATTTTAACAAAAGGCGCGGACCCAATTATGAGGCTTTCGATGAATAAATATACCTGCATTATTCTAACGCTTATAGCCACAGCCATTCTCCCTATCTATGCCCAGAGAAATCCGATCAAATCCTTGACCTATGAGATATTGAAAAACTATTCAGAATTAAAGGGCGCAGATATCCTAACCCGGCCACGGGGACTGGATCTGGTCTATGAAACCGAACATTTCAAGGTCTGGTACACCGTCGTTGGGGACTCCGCCCCGGATCTGACCGATCAGGACCCATCAGATTCTATACCCGACTGGATCAACCGTACTGGCGAAATACTGGAATACTGCTGGGATGTGGAAATTACCCAGAAGGGCTTTCGACCTCCACGCCCCGATAGCAGTTCACTGGTCTCCCCCGAAGGCGTCGGGGGAGATGACCGGCTGGACGTTTATGTCCTCAATGTCCGTTACTATGGAGCTGTCGCATTCGGAGTTACCGTGCCAGAAGAAATTATTTATGAAGACGGGCAGCGTATCGCCACCGCCTATATGCAGGTGGAAAATGACTATGCTGAACCGGCATTCGAGAGTTACCAGGGCCGGGAACTCGAAGCTTTACAAGTTACCTGCGCCCACGAATTCTGTCATGTTATACAGTTCAACTACCATATCTCAACCTCCGAATTCGAAAATTTCCAGGAATGCTACTGGTGGTATGAAGCCACCTCAGTATTCATGGAGGATGAAGTGTATGATAATGTGAACGACTATATTCAGTACTTAGCTGCCTTCCTGGAATATCCGGACCTTGCACTGGACAGCTATTACGCCGGTCACCATTACGGATCGGGGATATTCCCCATCTTCATTTCCGAAAAGTATGACCCAAACCTGATCCGGGAAATATGGGAAAATTTCTCGCTTGAATGGTATATTTTCCCCACACTCGATGCTACCCTGGAATCACATGGAATTAATCTGGATATAGCATTCCAGGAATTCTCGGTATGGAATATCTTTACCGGAGAAAGGGCTGATACCAGCCTTTTTTATAGTGAAGGCAACTCTTTCCCGGAAGTTTATATGGATGACCTGGAATGGGATTCTACCGGCTCTCAAAACTGGGAAACGGATTCCAGAAGATATGCCTGCTCCTATTTTAGATTTCCATACGTAAACATAAAAGAAGGCCTTTCTATAACCTTTGCCCCGGATACTCACTTTCAGGGAGCTTATAGCCTGGTCGGCCTGGGACTATCCGGAACGGATAACCCGGATACAATTATTCTCGCAGATTCCAGCTCCGTTATTGCCTCCCTTCCCGGACTCTGGCGCTTCTCCAATGCAATCGTTATCACCCAGCTTTATAACTCATCTCATACAGAATCAGGCTGCTCATTCCAGTGGCGCAAAAACAGCCTCTACACCATTCCATACCCAGACCGCGCAGTTTTTGAAGAACCATACCCCAATCCATTCATCATTGAAAAAGACCAGTTATTGGTCTTTCCTTATATTCTGCAAGCCCGGAAGGATCTTGCCCTGTTCATCTATAATGTTTCCGGAGACCTCGTTTTTAGCATCCACAAAGACCTTCAAAATCCAGGTTCCCATCAACAACCTGAAACGGCACTGGTATGGGACGGTACTAACCAGTCCGGAGAAAAGGTTGCGGCAGGAATCTATGCATACAAATTGATTGCATCGGAAGATAGCAAAACCGGAACCCTGGCAGTTTTCAGAATTGATTAAATTATTACTTTAAGCAATTATTATATCTTAAATTATATCAATCTAATACGTTCTAAGTAATGAATCGAATAACTTCCCGTCTGTGGCTATTTAGCATTATAATACTGGGCGCTTTACTGCGCCTTGTACACCTTTTCTACTTCAGGCATTCACCCTTCTTCAGCACCCCGATAGTTGATGAGTTGTATCATCATTTGTGGGCTGGGGCAATCGCCCGGGGACACCTTCTCCCTAATGCTGTCTTCTTCAGAGCCCCGCTTTACCCATATTTCTTAGGGGGCCTATATGCTATCTTCCCTGAAAACCTGCTGGTACCCCGGATAATTCAGCACCTAATGGGAATAGCTGGCATATACCTCACTTACGCAGTTACACTTAAACTCTTTCGAAATAGAGTAATGGCATTGATCGCCGGGTTACTCTGTGCCATCTACCCTACATTTATTCTCTTTGAATGCCGGCTGCTTCTGGACTCCATGGCACTCTTCTGGAACCTTCTCTTTATCTATACTTTCTTTATTGCGCTAAATAAAAACAAAATTTTTATGTTTCTCATTTCCGGAATCATATTAGGGTTTTCAGCTCTTACCCGGCCCAATATCCTGATCACAGTACCCTTTATTCTCCTGTGGTGGATATTCTACAGCAAACCAGTGAGTATTGTTTTGAAACCTGCCCTGATCTTCCTTTGGGGATTGGGGTTAATAATCCTTCCTGTAACCTATCTGAACTACCGGGCAGAAAAGGATTTGGTCTTGATCTCATCTCAGGCTGGTATCAACTTCTACATAGGGAATAATCCAAAATCCGATGGGTTCAGCGCAGTGGTACCCGAATTGGGATATCGCTGGGACTACAAAGAGTGCGAATTCAGGGCTGAAAAGGAATCCGGAAGGGAGCTTAAACCCTCCCAGATATCCTCTTTTTTCTTTAACAGGGGACTGGATTTCATTAAAAATGAACCGGGGCAAGCGACATTGCTTTTCCTGAAAAAAGTTTATATTTTCCTTAATCACTACGAAATCGGGAACAATGGCAGTCTTGAATTTATCAGCTCATACTCCCCCCTCCTTAAACCCTATATTGGCTATTGGCTAATCTGCCCATTGGGATTGCTGGGAATGATCTTAGCCATCAAAAACCGGGGAGCATTACTGCTGACCTTAATCTTTATTTCCTATAGCATCTCCGTCGTGATTTTCTTTGTTATCGCCCGTTTCCGTATCCCGGTTGTGCCCATACTGATTATCTTTAGCTCCTATTCATTAATTCAACTTTTTGAGCTGTTTAAAAATCAACGATGGAAGAAGCTTCTTCTTATATTACTCATCTTAGCCCTTTTGTCCCTCATGGTTAATCTAAATATTTTGGACTTCCGCAGTTCGAATCGCGCCTATTCTCATTTCCAGCTTGGCAATATTTTTCTGCGAAATGGTAACCTTCATGATGCCCAACAGGAATATGAACTGGCGCTGGTTCTTTATCCTGCACTTCCCGATGCCCGGTTGAATTTGGGAGGAATATATTTTAAAGAGGGTCTTTATGGAAAAGCGGATTCCCTTTTCATGGAGGAGTTAAAATATAATCCCGGTAATGCCGAAGCGCTAAGCAATCTGGGGGTTCTTGCAAGGCTCAGGGGGGATAGCACAAAAGCTATTGAATGGGGCGAAAAGGCTATCGATGCGCGTGAAAGCTTCCCAGAGGGCTATTTGAACCTGGCTATAAGCTGCAATAATTTCAAAGACCACGAACGGGCATTCGAATTGATCCGGTCCGGCCTTGAAATATCACCGGAGGATAAACGTTTATGGCTTACAGGGGGGGCAATTGCGCAGAAGACAGGTGATTTTAAAACAGCCCTAAAACTCTACCTTACCGGATTAAAAAAGCCCTTTAAAACATTTGTCAGAAGCTACGATATGGGTAACATATTCGAGGAACAGAGCCAGATTGCGGCGCCTGATAGCATTTTGAACAGCTACTTTCATTACAATATCGGATCCATATTGGGAAAGCAAGAAAAATTTGAGGATGCTTTCAATCATCTTAGCCGCGCTTTAGCGCTGAATCCCTTTTTTCTGGATGCTCATCTCCAAATGGGCACAACGCTGGACAGGTTGGGACGCTATCAGGAAGCATTTGAACACTTTAATTATGCTTTTGAAAGGGGTTATGATTCACCGGAATTGCACTTCAATATAGGTATCATTCTGGCTAAAATGGGACGCTTTGATGAAGCATCAAGTGAGCTTGAAATAGCACTAAAACAATCCTCCGATTTTAAAATGGCGCAGGATGAACTGGAAAAAATCCAGCAACTTAAAGACCCTGAATAAATAACATAAAGACTTTTTCCTTGACAATTGACGATAACAATCTAATTTAAAATGTTCAGTATAATTAAATAAGTATTATACAAATCAAAGTTACTTTAAAATTGCAAAGTATCAAATTATTAAAAAGGAATTAAAACCAAGAACAAAAAGGAGGAGCGATGTTGAAACGCTGGAGTGGGCTTATTTTGGTGGTCCTGATGACCCTCTTAATAGCCTCGGTTCTCTGGGGACAGGTTCACAATCCCAAATTGTCCAAGGGATTGGATTACAGAACACCTCAGGATCCATTTGGAAAACAGGCCTTGCGAGGCAGGACTATTCACCCCCCATCTGCTTATGGGACCAAAAGCCCTTCACCAGACCGTATTATCGGTGAAATAGATACGGTTGGCGCATCCTACTATGATATGCAGGCGAATTCAACCATCGGCCGGATGATTGCTCTTGATTCCGACAGAAACGTTCATGTGGCTTGGATGTGCGGGTATAATCCATCTCTTGATCCCCGTCATATTCACTATAATTTTAAAGAAGCCGATGGTGATTGGCTCTGGCCCGTAACCCCTTCAAGCAGCCTTGGCGGAATTGCCGCTGAAGGTTCTTTCAAAGCCGGTTATAATACTATTGCTGTAAATAGCTTATTGATGCCCTTTCCCGCTTTCCACCAACGTACCGGGGGCGCGCCAGACAATTTCCACACAGGAGTTTCCACCGACTGGGGATACCTCGCTAGCGGTACACGTGGCGGATTGATGGCTACCGAACCACCATATTGCTATGACCCCGATTTTGGCGTTGACCTCAAGATGATCTGGCCAAAAATCGCTGTTGATATGTACGATGACCTTCACGTTATCGGAAATGCATCCACCGACTCATTCGGCACCACAGCATTAAACGACTGGCTTTGTTATTGGAAAGGAACCGTGAACACTACCGGTTTCTCGATGAGCTTTACCGGCGAATACTTCGTAGTGGATCGCTCCGAACTCCTCGCTCCTGATATTGCAACCGCACCATCCGCAGAAAAAGTGGCTATAGGATACATCTATGATACCGATACCAGCTTCTGTAACTGGACTAATCACTATAATATAGGCTATACGGAATCACAGGATTTAGGTGAAACCTGGAGTGAGTGGATTAATGTCACGAACTACGGCCCCCGTCCCGTCAGCCATTCCGAACTCATCTTCTGGACTTACGACGAAACCGATGCCGAATCTGTTTACGTCTATACCCGCCCTACCCGGGACCTCTGTATCTACTATGACAGCGATAATATGCTGCATCTGGTCTGGACCGAGATCGCATACACCGCTGCCAATACAGGTAATCCATGTGATGACTCCACAGTTTACAATGCCAGCGTTATTAAACACTGGTCCGAAGCTACCGACGAGATAACCGACGTAACCAAGCTTTATTCCGGACGCAACTTCGGCACTTCAATGGCATCAAATCTTTACCGCACATGGCCTTGCGCCTTCGCCCCGGAGATCGCTGAAGGTCCCGATGGCGCCCTCTACGTCAGTTATCAGATTTACTTCTGGGACTGGTACGGCGGTTACATGACCTCTTTTGATGACTCACTATACTACGTCCAATATGACGTTTCCGAAGATGGCATACCCAATCAAGAGGTATTCCTGGTCAGATCCGACGATGGCGGCCTGTCCTGGGGACCTCCTATTAACGTCACTAATTCGCATACTCCCTATGCTGCACCAGATTCCTGCGACTCCGAGTTAGACCCCTCTATGGCCCTGGTCGTGGACGATTTCGTTCACCTGCTTTATGTCTTGGATACCGATGCCGGCGCAGTACCCGTGGATGCGGGAACGGTCACATACAATCCGATTATCTATCATAAAGTACCCACTTCCATGATCCCTGGCTCTGACGATTGCGCTATTACGTTCCTCTGGGATTTCGACGGAAAATACTTTCCTTTCTACTATACCGATGCACCCGAAGATACTTTCGACTTTTTCTTAATAAGATGGGACCTTCACTGCGAGGATGCTTACCAGGTCAACCTTCTCTTTTCCCAGGACGATGGCGCTACATTCGACCTGCAGGGAACCGCACTGGCTGACTCCATCATCGGCCTATGGTGGCAAATACCCGGGCTGTCAGCCGATTCCGTTGACGGCCGCTTAGCTCTTGAAGTGCTGGATGCCGGCGGACACGTACTTTGCGCCGATACTACCGGAACCTTCTATGTCTTTGATCTGGCTTCTGATGTTGGCAGATTGGTCTTCTCCAGAGCCGGTATCATCTTTGACTCCATTGCCGTCGGCACCTGCGACACCGCATCCTTTATGCTACTGAATCCCGGCTCTGCTCCAGTTGAAGTAATGGACCTCTATACCGATAGCCCTTTCAGCATCCTGGGAACTACCGAATTCACACTTGATGCAGGCGATGAAGTTAATGTCATGGTCACATTCTGCCCAACCGACCCGGCTCATCTTTCTACCGTTGAACACATCTTCGCAATCGTTGATATCGACGGCGAAATAGACACCACATCCATACCCGTCACTTGTGGTTATACACTGGTAAAGGAAAACACCAATAATCTTCCCGAAGCTTTTACACTAAATCCAAACTTCCCCAATCCATTCAATGCTTCTACCACCATTTCCTTTGCCGTGGACGAACCATCCCAGGTTGAATTGACCATCTACAATATCAAGGGCGAGATAGTCTCACGCCTGGTAGATTCACACCTCTCACCCGGATATTACCGGGTAAACTGGGACGGTACAGACCGCAATGGAACCGAAGCGGGAAGCGGGATATTCCTCTGCAGACTCTCAAATGGAACCAAGGTTCTGACCCAGAAAATGACCCTGCTAAAATAGCAGCATTCATATAATACAGTTGTTTAAAAAGCCTCCCTATTTTGGGGAGGCTTTTTTTTTCATGAATATTTACTAAATGATGATTATTTTGACCTTGCATAATAATAAAAACAGATTAGAATTATTATTCAGATAAAATAAATCTTAATTCTTGGTCATTTTAATAATTGGAATGAAGGAGGGAAAAGTGAAGAAGTATGGCGCTGAGTTTTTCGGGACCTTCTGGCTGGTGCTTGGGGGATGTGGAAGCGCTGTATTAGCGGCTGCATTTCCAGAGGTCGGCATTGGTCTGCTGGGAGTATCGCTGGCATTTGGTTTGACCGTTCTTACGATGGCTTTCGCCATCGGGCACATATCCGGTTGTCACCTTAATCCCGCAGTTTCTTTTGGTCTCTGGGCGGGTGGCCGTTTCCCTGCAAAAGAGTTACTCCCCTACATCGTTGCTCAGGTACTGGGTGGAATTGCAGCGGGTGGAATTCTGTATCTCATTGCGACCGGCAAAGCTGGCTTCGATGTATCCTCGGGTTTTGCTTCAAATGGTTACGGCGCTCATTCACCAGGCGGGTACAGCTTGCTTTCAGCCTTGATAACCGAGGTGGTCATGACCATGATGTTTATACTTGTCATTCTTGGCGCTACTGATAAACGGGCTCCTCAGGGTTTCGCACCTATTGCAATCGGTTTATGCCTAACCCTTATTCATTTGATCAGCATCCCTGTAACAAATACATCTGTAAATCCTGCGCGCAGTACCGGTGTTGCCATATTTGCAGGCAATTGGGCAGTCTCACAGCTTTGGCTTTTCTGGGTTGCCCCTATAATAGGCGGAATTCTTGGCGCAATGGTCTATCGTCTTATCGGTAGTGAGAAAAAATGACAATAATAGCATCCTCAAAGAGGAGGTAACGTGTGAATCAGATACTTATTGGCAAGGGGGAGCATCCTGTCAGATTACTTGCTAAGTATGGGAATCGCCATGGATTGATAGCAGGAGCCACCGGTACCGGCAAGACTGTTTCACTTATGGTACTGGCAGAGGGTTTTTCCCGGATGGGTGTTCCGGTATTTATGGCCGACGTAAAAGGGGATGTCGCCGGTTTGGCAATGGCAGGCATTAGCAACGAAAAAATTCAAAGCCGTGTTGCCCAAATAGGTATTGAGGGTTATACCAATGAAGCTAATCCGGTAATGTTTTGGGATTTATTCGGTATAGCCGGTCATCCGGTACGCACTACCATAAGCGAGATCGGTCCGAACCTGTTGGGTCGTATTCTGGAGATTAATGACGTCCAGGCCGGGATGCTCGAAATTGGTTTTAAATTCGCTGACGACCAGGGCCTTTTGCTTCTCGACCTCGACGACCTGCGCGCTCTGCTGAGTTTCATTGCGGATAATCGCAAGGAGATTTCCACACAATACGGGCTTGTAAGCACACAGTCAATTGCTGCAATTCAACGCGCATTGTTGGCGTTTCAAAGGGAAGGTGGTGAAGCCTTTTTCGGTGAACCCGCTCTTGAACTCAACGATTTGCTTCGCACCGACCTCAGCGGCAGGGGCATAATAAATATCCTGGCTGCAAATCAACTCATCTTGAAACCAAGAATGTATTCAAGTTTTCTCTTATGGTTGCTCTCAGAATTATTCGAAAACCTTCCCGAAGTAGGCGATCTTGAGAAACCCAAACTGGCTTTCTTTTTCGATGAGGCTCACCTGCTATTTGATGATGCCCCCCCTACCTTGCGTCAGAAAGTAGAGCAGGTCGTGAGAATCATCCGTTCCAAGGGGGTTGGAGTTTACTTTTGTTCGCAATTCCCTGACGACATCCCGAACGATATTTTGGGGCAGCTTGGAAATCGTATCCAACACGCCCTGAGGGCTTATACCCCGCGCGACCAGAAGGCGGTAAAAACAGCGGCGGAAACCTTCGTAGCAAATCCGAACCTTGATGTTGCCAAAGTCATATCACAGCTTGGAGTTGGTGAAGCACTTGTTTCAACACTCCAGGAAAAGGGTATTCCGATGGCAGTACAGCATACCCTGATCTGTCCGCCTCGCTGCCGGATGGGTGCGGTCACCCCTGAAGAGCGCGCATCAGTGAGAGCCCGTAGCCCAGTTAATGGTAAGTATGATACTCTGGTAAACCGGGAGTCCGCTTATGAAATACTCAGCCGTAAAGCATTAGAAAGGGAAGCTGGTAAGCCCTATGCCGATAAAGAGGATTCTGAAAAACAATCTGAACGCGGAAAGCTGTTTGGCGATTTGCTGTGGGGAACCAAACGCCGGCAGGGTATGGTGGAGACAATGGCCAAACAAGCCGCGCGTTCGGTTGGCAGCCAGGTCGGCCGACAGATTATTCGTGGCATACTTGGCGGCATATTGGGTGGATCGAACCGCCGTTGATATTCACTTAATTTAGACGGTTTACAATCAATTATCCCGTAAAATGCAAACCTTATTCCGAAATTTATATTCTAATATTCTGCCTTTCAATATTTCAGGCATTATAGTTAATTTCAGCTGCATTTAACGGGATTATTTCCCTTTGTCTTCTGCCTCACCGGTCATAGGCACAAAACGTACCGGGATTATTTTCTCTTCTTCAACCTTTCCATCTACTTTAGTAAGCACAATCAGCTCCTGGTATATATCCCCAACCGGTATGACCAACTTTCCGCCTTCTGCAAGCTGGTCAATCAGTGGTAGAGGGATGTGGTCCGGCGCTGCGGTTACTATTATAGCATCAAAAGGCGCCTGCTCTGGCCAGCCTTGATACCCATCCCCACATTTAACCGTGATATTTTCATAACCCATTTTATCCAGTAGCTTTTCTGCGCTGCTGGCCAGCGTGCATATTATCTCGATCGAGAAAACCAGCGGAACGATCTCACCTAAAACAGCGGCCTGATAACCCGAACCCGTTCCAATCTCAAGCACTTTTTCATCTCCCTTCAACTCCAGTAGTTCAGTCATCAAGGCCACTATATATGGTTGCGAAATGGTCTGTCCTTCCCCTATAGGCAGGGGATAATCGCCATAAGACCGGCTGCCAAACTCATCAGGTACAAAATTATGCCGGGGAACACTCATCATCGCAGCTAAAACCAGCGAATCGGTCACCCCACGTCTAATGATCTGGGTTTCCACCATTTCCAACCGCATTTTCAAATAATCCCCATCTGAATACCCACTTTCACAAAAACAACAATTAAGACCAAAAATGAATACAACAGTTAATATAGAAATCCTAATCTTCATTATTATCGCTCCCTTTATGATCTCTTTTTACAAGTTTATTTCGTGAAAAGAACTCAAAGGCTTCTTCTATCTTATCCAGTGAGACCCAAGTATCATAACAGGGCCCATTAGGCCTTTTGTTCAGTATCCCAAAAACAGGGATTGGATAAGCATCCGTTATTCCGCTGGTTAAATCGCGCTGACAAGCTACAGCAATTATGGCAGTAGGTTTTAACTCCGCGGCGACCTTCCGGGCGATAGTTCCACCTGTAGCGATCCGAAGATCAACCCCATAATGTTCAGCCATCTTGATCAGATCCCCTATCTCGCATTTACCGCAATGATGACAGTTCCTGATATCAATCGTTATCTTCCAGGGGCATTCATGGTTCTGCAGGCAATGTGGCAGCAACATCAATATCTTATCGGCTGATATTCTATTGCGAGTTACACGTATAATCGAATCATTTACAGCAACATAAGAGGAGCGGATACGGTCTTTTGAAATTTTCAGGAACTGCCCCAGAAAGAGTACTATCGGGAAAAGGGTTCTTACGGTTATCTGCTTTTTCCCGTGTGGATACAATAAATCCTTACCGCTGGTCACCGAAATAGTAATCAGTAGCAACCCCCCGGTTATCGGGATTAAGATAAGGATTTCAATGATGCCAAAGATCACGGGTAAATATTGGTGGATCTGATACAACCGGGGATAAAATAAATAAAAAAGCAGGGTCAGGACAATTAATAACAGAAGTACGGCGAACCAGGCTAACCACAAAAACAACCCCTGGTTTGCCTCTTCGTTTTTCTTCATTTAAAGTATTCTCCCGCTTTCACCCTATACCCATTAATAAAACTGGCAGCTTCCATAGTCTTTTTCCCGGCAGGCTGCAGCCGGAGAATAGTGATCTGACCTCGCCCGGTATTTACCACAATGCCGTTCTTCGCGGAAACTTCAGAAATAGAACCGGGTTCCCCGAAGGTTTCACACTCAGTATATGAGGTTTTAAACACCTTGATCTGATCACCTCTGAAAATAGTCATAGCCCCTGGTTCAGGGGAAAATGCCCGTACGCGGTTATGAATTTGTACAGCTGATTGGCTCCAATTCAGAAAGAAGTCTTCCTTTTTCAGTTTAGGAGCCTTAGATACTCCGGAAGGATCCTGTTTTAAAAGCTTATAATCTCCTGATGCTATCCTTTCGACACTTTTAATTATCAACTGACTGCCCTTTTCAGCAACCATTTCGGAGAGTTCTCCGTAATTCATTTGTGGGTCAATGGAAAACTCTTCCTGTAGCAGTATATTACCGGCATCAACCCTTTCTGTAAGAAAAAAGGTAGTCATCCCGCTGGTTTCTAATCCATTGATTAAAGCCCATCTTAGGGGGGCAGCTCCCCGGAGCTGGGGAAGTAATGAGGGATGCAGATTAATGGTTCCCAGATCCGGGAATTCAAAAAGATTGCGGGGCAGTATGCCAAAACCCATGATTACTCCTAACTGGGGTTTCAGGGGTATCAATTGAGGGAGGATATCTTCCGTGATCACCTCGATTTCGACCGGATGAATTCCAAATTTCAAGGCCGTTTCTTTAACCGGCATACTATGCAATTTCCGACCCCTCCCTTTAGGACGGTCCTTGTAAGTAACCACCCCGATAATATTCATACCGGATTGAATTAAATTCTCAAGGATACGTGCAGAGATCTCCGAAGCGCCCCAGTAAATTATTCTTAAATCACTCTTTATTCCCATAATTTTCCGAAATTTCCTTTAACTTCCCCTTGATCATTTCCCTCCTGGTTGTGGATATGTGATCAATGATCAAGACCCCGTTCAAATGGTCAATCTCATGGCACAGAATTCGGGCAAAGAGCCCTTTTCCCTCAAGCTCTAACGGAACCAGTTTTCCATCAACCAACTTTTGAGCCTTAACCCTAACAAATTTTGGCCGCTTCAAATCCAGGTATAATCCCGGGAAACACAAACATCCCTCCTCACTTTCCTCTGTTTCCTCGGATTGGTAATCGAATTCGGGGTTTATAAGCGCAATAGGACCATTCACCGGATTATCCGGGTCGATAGCGATGAACAAACGCTTAGAAACGCCGACCTGAGGAGCAGCTAATCCCAAGCCGTTCTTGGAATCCATGATTTGCTTCATCTCCTCAACCAAAGATATTGTCTCCTCATCCAGCTCTTTTAACGGTAGACATTGCTGTCTCAGCACCGTTGCAGGATAATAGACCATACTTTTTTTCATACTTCAGGACCCTCTTTTAAAATTACATAATTCTTGTCCACTTCAATAGTAGTTTCTTTGGCGATGCGGATCACTACCTCGTTGTCCTTAACACCTACTACCGTACCCTTAATGCCTCCGGAGGTTACTACGCGGTCCCCTTTTTGAAGGGAATTGAGCATCTCCATGTGGGTCTTCTGTTTCTTTTGCTGCGGTCTGATTAATAGAAAGTAAAAGATAACCAGGATCAGTAAAAACGGTAACAAGCTCATAAAGATGTTAGGCTGGCTCCCCCCCTCGGCAGGCGGTGCAGCCATCAGGAATAGGTAATTACACATATCATTCTCCTTTTGTTAAACTTTGTCTTCAGGAATAATGCTTAGATTCATTGCAATAGCCAGAGTAACCCCTGCTATTTTAGAAGCACCGGCATCATTTAATACCAGAGCGATCTCATTTAAAGTTGAACCCGTAGTATAAACATCATCTACCAATAATAAACTCCTTCCCTGAACCTTGGTTTTATCGGTAACTTCGAAGGCTCCGCTAATATTCTTTTTCCGTTCAAGGCGGCTCAAAGTGGTCTGGGATTTGGTATGGCGCTTCCGCCTGACTAATCCCTTTAGTACCGGTTTTCCGGTAGATTTCGAAAGGACATCGGCGATCAACTCACTTTGGTTATAGCCCCTTTCCCTCCTTCGTGTACTGTGCAGCGGTGTGGGTATAAATGCTTCATAATCCTTAAAATGCGGCTCAATATCTATAATTCTCCCCAGAATACTGCCAAGAATCCGGGCCACGCTATGCTTATGGTTGTATTTAAGTTCATGTATTAGCATGGAATAGGGTTCACCAATGTTATCCCCAGCATATTGATTAAAATTCCCCAGCGCTCGGATAAATTTCAAATGGATCCCTTTATGTCCATCCACCGGGCAGCCCTCGAGATCAGATGGAACAATCATGTTGCAATTCCTGTCAGGGCAATAAGCAAAGGGCAACCAATCCAAATTTGACAGGCAATTAAAGCAGATCAAGTCATCACCTTCCTCAAGGTATTGATCGCAAAGGATACAGAAAGGCGGATAAACAAAATTAAGAAGATCTCTACCAGTTCTTTTTATTATGGCGGGGATTTCCATATTATTTATGCTTATTGCTTTTAGTGGAGAATTTAACAATGAATAGAACGAATCCGGATATAAACAACAGGATCATAATGGCCTGGTTATTGGAGATCTCTATCGGAGTACCCTTAAATACCATAACCTGGGTTTCGTAATAGCGAAATATGTCCACGACGAAACGGTCAATTGCATATAGCATCATAGCCAAAGCAAAGGTATATCCGTAAAACCTGTGTTTTTTTTCCAGGAGTATCAATAATCCCAGAATAATAAATGCTGCTGCGGAGGCATAGAGTTGGGTTGGGTGAATCGGTGTATTTGGGAAGATTGACCCCGCTGGCGAATTTGTTGGGAAAATCATTTTCATAAAACACTCTGTGGGCAATCCAAAACAGCAGCCATTTAAGAAACATCCTATTCTGGTAATACCGGCGCCCAGGAAAAAACTTGGAGCAATAACATCTCCTACCTTTAAAAATGGGTATTTACGGTATCTGGAGTATATTAAGATTGCGAAAATAGCCAGGACAATTCCACCTACCATTGAAAATCCAGCTAATCCGCATGATCCAGAACTTTGAACGGGATTTATCGTATCCAGCCAGCGACCTCTGAATTCGTCTAGGTGGTATATTACATAGAAGAACCTGGAGCCGACAATTGATGAGATCACAGCTACTACAGATACATCCAGGATAAATCCTTTATCTATCCCGAATCTGGGCGACCTTTTCATTCCCAGCAATATTCCCAATAAAAAACCGATAGCCAGCGCTAAACCGTAACTTCTCAGTGAAAATGGGCCAATATGAAATAACTCCGGATACATAATATTATTCCTTTCAGGTCCTTCCTCCGAATCGGCGTTCCCTGTTAGAGTAATCCATCAAAGCTTCACAGAAATCCAGCTCATCGAAATCGGGCCAGTATTTAGGCGTTATATATAACTCAGAATATGAACTTTGCCAGAGAAGAAAATTACTCAGTCTTAGCTCTCCGCTGGTCCTGATGACCAGATCAGGATCCGGTAAACCCTGCGTATAGAGTAATGAGGATATAACCTCCTCATTTATCTCCTCAATTCCTCTCGAACCATTCTTAACTTCCATGCAGATCTTTTTAACCGCCTGGACTATCTCCTCACGGCCGCTATAATTTAGGGCCAGATTAAGTACCAGTCCGGAATTGTCCCTGGTTTTATTCATACCATATTTCAGGGATTTACGCTGTGACAAAGGCATCCCGTCCAGATCCCCACTGACCATCAAACGGACCCTGTTTTCCATTAACTCATTCAACTCATTGAAAACAGTATCCCTTAAAAGGTTCATTAAAAAACTGACTTCTTTAGGAGGGCGCTTCCAGTTTTCCTTGGAAAAAGTATAAAGTGTAAGCACTTTCAGTCCTAATTCACCGGATAGGCGAACTATCTTTTTTACCGCTTTTACTCCCATCCGATGACCTTCACTGGCAGACAAGCCTTGTTCCCGGGCCCAACGCCCATTCCCGTCCATAATTATAGCAACATGCCCGGGAAGAACGCCCCGCTTCTTCAGTTCATCCTTTATAAGGCTAAGTTGATCCACTGCAAACCACCATTATTTAATTTATTAAAACTATTTAACTTAAGTTATAAATTCCGAAATGTCAAGGTTATTCTAATCCAGAAAGTGTGTCCTTTTTAGTCAAGCTCAATTTCCAGGAGGTCATCTGCAATAACTACCTCACCACTATAATAAGTACGGCAAACCTGGAGGATATCCTCGTTCTCGCTGACCGGGTAAAGGTGGTTCAATACCAGCTTTTTAGCCCCTGAAAGAGATGCTATTTTCCCGGTATATTCGGGATCCAGATGCCCTTCCCTTTTTGAAGGAAAAGAACATTCCAATACAAGCAGATTTGCTCCCCGGCATAAATTAAGAAGCTCCTCACAATAATCGGTATCCCCAGAATACACCAGGGTCTTGCCCTCCTCATTTTCCAGGCGGTATCCGATAGAATGTTGTTTATGTTTTACAAACCGTGTAGTTATCCTCAATCCGGCGAAGTGGAATTGGCCGGATCCAAGTTCTCTGATAATTAGCGAATAGTTCTTGGGAATAATCTGCTGGCCATATAGCTCCGTTAGCTTTTCATAGTGTTTTTCCAGGCCAGGTGGACCAAAGAGATACAAATCCTTGTTTCGGGGCAGGTCGGGATATCTGGATGCAAATAAAAATGGAGCAAGATCGGCAACATGGTCAACGTGAAAGTGAGTAAAAAAAATTGCTTCAATATCCCGGCAGGATGTTCGCACCGCGGGAAATTTACGTGAGGCTCCGGGACCAAGGTCAAACACCAGATCATAAACGCCGGTTTTAACAACTATCCCGGGAGCGCTCCGCCGAAGTGAGGGCAAGCCGGTTCCAGTTCCTAAAAAAATTATCTTCATTACTTCAAGTACAGGATCTTGATGCTTTCTCGATTATCACCGCTGACTACCTGTACGAAATAAAACCCGGTAGGCAAGTGGCCGGGATCCCATTCAATGAAACATTCACTGTTAGCTTCAAGCTTAATCGGTGGATATTGACGGACGGTCTCCCCTAACAGATTTTTTATGCTGGTATTAACGACACTCTCACGGGATACACTCAGTGCGATTTCGCACTTTCGGTTAAATGGGTTGGGGAATGCCCGTAAAACAGATATCAATTGCGGTGGCTTAGAGGCATGTTCCGTCGATAACGGAGTAAATTCAAGATACTTTTCATATATATGCTCAGCAAAGGTCTGCTCCACATTCAGGATAACCGAAGGATATGGAAGGGTTGTCTCCCAGGCTTCCATAAGCACCTCGGTGCAAGAAAATATCCAGTTTTCCACAAAATTAAAATGATCGAGTACATCAGAAAGCGTGAAGCTGTTTATTGTGCGGTTTCCTCCACCGCTGTAAACGATGCTTCTTAATTCCCGGGCGATATTCCAAAGTGGTGAATTAGTGCGGCTATCGATCAATGCTGGTACGCTGTCTGCAGCTACCCAGAGTGGTACGGGAACCGCTACAATGGCTTCCCCTAACATGCTCCAGAAAGTGCACAGAGAGGGGCTTTGGTATGGTAAATTCCCCTCAAGCACCTGTACTGATGATGTATAGTAACGGTTAATGGTATTTGCTGTGGAAAGGTAGCCATAGGGCATCCCCCCATATTCGCCTTCAAAGGGCAGAGGATAGGGATCGAAATCCAACCGGCCCAGGTCCCGGCTTACCTTCTGTATAATAAACTTATGATCCAGTTCATTTTCCAGCCAGGCGCTTTCCAGCAGTATTCTGGCGCGAATGTAGCGATCATATCCCGGCCTGATATCGGGGTCACCGCTGACGGAGAAGTTCGCCCTGACCAATATCCCCGTATGGCTGTCCGAAGCTTCGAAAGTAGTATAGCAATATGGAGCCGCTTCAATCATAACCACCCTGCCGGTCGAGTCGAAAACCCCGTAATTAGCCGCGGTTCGGCGTCCATCAATATTAGTGGAATCCAGTAATGCATGGAAATCCTGGATAGTGGCGCAGGTACTAAGTGCGCTTTTCATTATCTGACCATCATCAGGACCATCACCAGGCCAGGTCCCCAGATTGTAGGAATCAGAATTTATTATGGCAAACCCCTTATCATTAATACCCGCCCAGGCCCGACTGGGTTGAGCAACATAAATAATCGCCAAAAAACTAAGTGGACCATCAGTGAAATACCGAACGGTCTGTGCCTGCTGACCTACATCCCGGTTCTTCCACAAAATAGGCTTTCCCGATACCGTAGCCTCGGGACTGATTGCTGCTATCGTACAGGCACTTAAACTCAACCTCAGCATAATTAATACGACAAAACCAAATATAGTATTCCTGGTC
>JAFGGQ010000063.1 GCA_016930435.1 bacterium | reverse complement strand
CTTCGCCCCTTCAGGGCTTATATGATTGGTTCTTTTGGCACCCGGGGCGTTGCCCCGGTTTATACGAAATTACCCCTTCGGGGTATCACTGTTGATCTACCTTGTTATATAATCCCGTAAGGGATCATGTGAAATTAGCCCATCAATTTATTGATGGGATTGAATGATCCGATTAGATTTTAGTCCCGTAGGCACGTAATGTTTATAGTTAAAACATCACAAGAATAATAATAGTCCCTTTAGGGACGAAATAGAATTAAAATCATACGCTTAATTCCAAATTGCCGGGTATCTTTGTTCCAACCGTTCACCGGGGGGACATCTCCACGCCAGTGGAGTAAAGGGGGAAAAACACCATAAATAATAACCTAAATTTTTGTGTGGTCTTAAACGCAGAGCCCATCCCCACAACAACCCCACCCTCGCAAAGGAGGCGCGCAGTAACCAACAAGGTTGGTTCGGCCAGAGAAACCGAATATCATCTTCTTAAAAGATTTATTGGAAATGATTCCAGTCGTTTGAAAAAATTGCACATAAATTGCAGGTGAACAACTTTTATGACAATACAAATTCCAGGCTGTCCGTACAACTATACGGTACAAAATATAATTTGACTTTATGTCAGATTTATTTAACTTGTTTATTGAATATGCATTTAAACTACTTAACGGGATGCCAGGTTGAATAGATTCCTTCAAATCACCTTATTAGCCCTTTTTTGTTATAGCTTCCTCAATGCTCAGGAAACCGGACGCTATGAAGCCTGGAAATCCTCGATGAACGAGCCTAATTCCTCTAAATCGGTAATCTCTGTTCACAATGATTACGTCCGGGTGCAGCTTGATGATGCCGATGGTCAATTCAATATCGGCACTTACCCGGATGATCGGGCCCTGATGTATCAATACCCTTTTCGCCCCTGGAGTTCCTGGACCATAATAAATATAGATGGTGTTTATTTTACTCAGGATCCAACGAATGGTCATGGAGCGGAGAGTTCCAGACCTAATACAATGGGTATTACCAACAGCTTCCGAATCTATTCTCATTCCGGCGATTCGAGTTTTATCGAGGGCACCTGGCGTTTAGCGGGTATCTTAGAAGTGACCCAGAGACTGCAGCCGGTGTATTTGACTAATCCCCGTGATACTACCGGAACCATCATGATCCGTTATACTATGGTGAATATAGATTCCCGTAGCCGGCAAGTAGGCTTACTGCTTCAACTGGATACAATGGTGGGAGCAAATGATGGCGCGCCGTTGGCTACTCAGGGCAGATACAGCGGACTGGAGGATGATTTTTGGGGACCGGATTCTATTCCCTTTTACTGGCATGCTTATGAAAGCGCCCTGGGTCCCGCCGGGCCCGAGGATCAACTTATCGCCATGGGCATCCTGGCCGGGTTAGAGGCCACCCCCCCTGACCGTTTCGCAATTGGCGCATGGCCGCATTTCTGGCCAGTGGTCTGGGATTATACCATCTCACCAGGATATTATTTCGATTCATCCGTACTGATGTGGTGGTTCCCGGTAAGCATTGCACCCGGGGACAGCCTGGTAATTACTACGTACTACGGATTAGGCTTACTCTACAGCGCACAGGATGTGGACCTTACGCTACCCCTGAGTATTATAGTGGAAGACCCCTGCAATTACGAAGCCGTACCCTTCTTCGCCAGTCTCTGGGTAGGCAATAGCGGCATCTTTGAGCTTGATGATGCTCAAGCCGAAATAACCCTTCCCGATGGCCTGGAACTGGTCTCCGGCGAAACTTATCTCCACGACCTGGTACCCGGCGAAGTTCCCGCAGGAGGTGTGGGCACTACATCCTGGGAACTCTATGCCGATGGCTCAATCTCCGACACTGTTTTCACTGTAATAGTGGAAGTAACCTATTCGGTACTGGGTTCGCTGGTAGTGAAATCGGTAGAGGGTGATATCAGCATGCCGGCTACCGGCTTACGGCCAGAGGCATCACTCATCAGCCCCATATCCGGAACCCGATCCGCCTGCCCTTTTCAGGAGATACTCCTGAATATCCAATCACCAATCGCTCTGGAACACCATTCACTTGAATTTATGGTCAATGGCGTTTTCTATGGACTCAGCGACCCCGAACTCGAATACATCGAACCTACACTGACCTTCACTCCCGGCAGCCCTTTCAGGGATGAGGAAATCGTATATTATGCCCTGACTTATGCCGCCGATTCATCAGGGTGCCCCTTAAATGATACTTTAGAAAGTAGCTTCCAGATGGACCTTTCCGGACCCATCGCCTATGGGGAATTCCCTCCGGAAGGATCCCTGCTGGGTTACCCTGAACTGCCTGAAATGACAATCAATATCGAGGATAATCTTACCCCTGTCGATGCATCAACTATCATCTTCGAGGTAAATAGAATCGTTTATAATGTTTCCAATCCGGCGCTGAACTGGGATGGCGGTACCCTGCATTTCTACCCCTCGGTTGCAGGCATGGAGTTCTCTGAATACGACACCGTCTTCGCATGCCTGCTTGCCGCCGCCGATATGCCACCCGATTTCTGTGAACAGAACCCTCTGCAGGAGCCTTTTTGCTGGAGCATTCACTTCGAAATGCTGTCAATGTACCTACCCGAACGTGAAGGCCACCTGGGAGATACCGTATTGATACCTATCTTCACCGAAGAGTTAACCCAGTTTGAGATTACCAGATTAGAATTTACTATATCCGCTGATGAGGAAGTTCTGATACCCCTTGGGATAAATTCCGCCGGAACCATCACCGAGCCGTGGGCATCCTCATTGTCATACTCCGTTAGCGGGGGAGATATTACTATTTCGGGCAATGGAACGGAGTTAACCGGTGACTCGGAATTATTATATATACGTTACCTTGTAAACCCTGATGGGATACAGGGTTCATTCACCCGGTTGGATTTCCGCGATGTGGAAATAGATGGAGGGTCGGTCATTGCCTATACCCGGGAAGGCTTTTTCCTGGTACTCTGGGACCTTATGGAGTGGCTGGTGCCCTTAAAGGTGGAAGCAACCGAGGCGGAATATCCGGTTTTTCTTCACTTTGGGGTTTCTCGATTCGGCGATGAAACCTTTAATCCCGGCCTGGACCAGAGTATCGTGCCCTCCGGCCAAAAGCTGAAGGCTTATTTCCCCATGGCGGACTTTATCTATCCCTATTTTCAGAAATTACAGCGGGATATCAAGAGCGCGCACGATTATTCCCTTTCATGGGAAATCGAGATCGATGTCGAACCGGACACTTCTATTTGGAGCGTCTGGTGGAATACCGGGGACATTCCGGAGGGGCGAATGACCATTCAATATGCTGATGGTCCCATTATCGATATGCACACTGACACCACGATTTCGGCTATGGATGATGCCAATCTCTTCATCCATTACCGGCACCTTGAAGTTTTCACCCGAGAACTATTATTCAAGCCCGGCTGGCACCTGATTTCATTCCCATTACTCCCCCGTAACGATCTTACTTTTGCAGAACTTCTTCCGGGAATGCTGTTCGATGTGTATTGGTACGATCCGGAAGCGGGTATTTATCGGATTGAGCTCTATCCCGAAGCCGGTAAGGGTTACTGGCTCTATGCACTGGATACTATACAAACCCGTTATGCCGGTGTACCCGTGGAAGAGTATTCTATGCATCTGTATCCCGGATGGAATATGATCGGGGTTCCCTATACTTTTGAGGACAGCATCCCCTGTACCGGCACATATTACTGGTTTGATAATGCGGGAGGAAACTACGAACTTGCATCATCCTACCTGCAGGTGGGTTTGGGCTACTGGATGTTTTCCGAATCGGAAGGCGATTTTCATGCGACGGGATGGTCGGTACCCGGACGGGCTCTTTTCCGAACCGGGCGACCCGAAATATTGATCCCGATCATCGCTGAAAGTGGTTTTATCCAGGATTCTTGCTATATCGGGTGGGATGATAAAGGGATTTCCGGAAGGGATAACCTTGACCGGATATTGCCTCCTTCCCCTCCTTTCAAATATTATTCCATTTGGTTAGAAGAGCCGAATTCTGATGCCAACTTAATCTATGTTAGGGATATCAAGCAGACTGCTGCATCCATGAGCTGGATATTGAGAGTCAACCAGGAAACCAACCTGAAATGGGATCCAGGTGATTTTCCGGAGGGATTCGACTTCATAGTTACAGATGGCGACCAGACTTGTGATATGCGTGTGGTATCTTGCCTTTCAAGCTCTTGTAACGCCCGTTGGGCAATCACGGTTAGATGTATATTGCCTGACCGGGTGGAGTTGTTGGGCAATTACCCTAATCCATTCAACAGCCAGACCTTCATTTCATTTGCTCTGCCTCAACCTGCAGAGGTCAAATTAGAGATATTTGACATTCAAGGTAAACTGGTCAGGAGCACTAAAACCGAATTTTGGCAAGCGGGGATCCATAATATTCACTGGGATGGCCAAAACTCTTCAGGCCAACCAATGTCCTCGGGGATATATCTCTATCGCCTTTGGATAGGGGGAAATGAATATACCCACAAGATGATCCTGGTCAAGTAAAGCAATTAATTAAACCTTAAGGAGGTGGGATATGCAAAAAACCTCGTTCTTGGTTTGTTGTGTTCTTATTCTATTATCTATCAATAAACTACATGCAGATTGGGATTTTGAGGCTGTAACTATAGGTTCAGTTTCACCGGAACATTCTGTTTTTGAGATCAGATATTCTAATGATGGCAGTGACTGGATCTACTCGGGGATGTCTATGCAGGGCCCTGTTGTGGTCAAGGATGACGATTTTTACATGGTCTGTAATGGTGTAAAGGAGATAGCTCTTTCCCCAGACGGAAAACACTTTGGGATGGTTTTGGAATGGGATACACTATATTCAGCTATATTTAAAGACGATACTATCGGCTTTTTCGGCCTGGATATTCCGGAATACTACTTTTCACCGGATCTATCACACTATGCTTTTGTGGTTTTGGATGAGAGTCTGTACTATTTTTTTCTTTACGATGGCCAGCAAATCGGAACGGGATATGATGAGATTAAAGATGTATTGATGACAGGGGATCTCAACTATTATACTTTCACCGGGGAATACTATGATCCGGGCCTTGAGTATCTGTTATTTGGTGGGGATGTGGTCGAGGTCTATATAAATGGAGTTCTTTATGATGAATATGAACCTTATGAAGTAGTCCTTTCCGGGGAGGGGGGCCATTACGGTTATTATTATATGCTGGAATCCGGTAATTATGGGGTCATCATTGATGGGAAATTAGTTGGAGAATACAGTATGATCATAACCCCCATAGCTTTTTCCGATAATGGTAAGAAGTGGGGTTTCGGTGCAGTAGATTCGGAAAACAGAAATGGTGTAGTATTCAATGGTAAGTTTCTTCCCACCAATGGCCAGGTTGTGGATTTCTTCATTTCCCCTGACGGGAAAAGATATGCTTATGAATATATCGACGGAGGTGAATTACACCATATCGTTCTGGACGGCTCGGAGCATTTTGGAATACGGTATGCTTACGATGAAAAGTTTTCCCCGGATAGCAAGGATTTTGGCTATATCGCAGCAGCAATAAATGAAAAGTTTATAGTGGTTACTGGAGTTACCCTCAGCGAGGGCTATGATGAAGTTTATTTTTTCCAGTACTCTCCGAATGCAATTCATACCTATTACGAAATAGTGGAGCAGGAAAGCGTATATGTCCCGGTTATCGATGGAGTGAAGTACCCGGGGTACTATTTTATCCGGTTCTCTCCGGACGGGAAACGTGTTGTAATGACCAGGGATTATGGCCCGGATAGCGTAGCAGTGGTGGTCGATGGAAAAGAAGAGGGGCTTTACAGCTTTATCGGGCAAGTTTTCTGTTATGTAGAGTTTTCAACTGATAGCAGGCATTATGCCTACCGCGCGGAGCAGCCCGATGGCGGTGTAGTGGTAGTCCTGGATGGCAAAGAATCCCCTGTTTATCAGGCAGTTTCCGGATTGTCCTTTTCCGGAGATAGCAAATATCTATTCTATGTAAAAGATAATCGGGATATACAAAGGGTTGAATTATAGGTTAAATTAGACTACCTAATGGATAAATAGGGAAAACCACCTATATTGCATATAATCCGAATGTATTACTAAGAGAAGGTCAACTGGTCCTGTCGGCATGGTCCAGTGGAAACCATTTGTACCGGTACACCCAGTTCTTCAATTATCATATTGATATAATTCCGGGCGCCTGGTGGAAGGTCCTTTTGATTGGTAAGTCCTCGTGTGGGACATTGCCAGCCCGGATAGGTCCGATAAACTGGCTTACATTCGCTGAGAATATAATCAGCGGCAGGAAAGTGTTCTAACTCCTTGTCCTTATAGAGATATTTTACACAGACCTTTATTTCCGGTAATTTATCAAGTACATCCAATTTAGTGATAGCCAGCTTATTTACCCCGTTCATTCTTATGCTGTGTTTCAGGGCTACCAGGTCCAGCCATCCGCATCGTCTTGGACGGCCGGTAGTTGCTCCGAATTCATCGCCAATATTGTGGCCGGTCCCCCGGATAAGGTCTGCCAGCTCTCCGAACAACTCGGTGGGGAACGGCCCATTGCCAACACGGGTAGTATAAGCCTTCGTTACACCGATCACCTCGTCGATCATCCTCAGCCCCAGCCCGATACTGCCCGGAATGCCGCAAACAGTGCTGTTGGAACTGGTTACAAAAGGATAGGTTCCCCAATCGATATCCAGAAGGCTTCCCTGGGCTCCCTCGAACAAAATACTTTTCCCCTCCTTTTGGAACTTCTCTAATAACACCGCAGTATTGGTTATTCGTGGAGCAAGAAGGTTCCGGATTGACTCATAGGGCTCCAGAACATCTTTTAGAGCGACCGCTGGCTTGCCATATATCCTGGTAAACAATTCGTTTTTCTCCTGCAGATGTGCAGTAACCAATGTCCGAAAATGGTTTGGGTAGCAAAAATCGATGGCTCTGATACCCTTTCTGGCTATTTTATCGGTATAGGCGGGACCAATGCCCCGTTTGGTAGTCCCGATACCCTTCCGTTCATCCTCATATTCATCCCATAATTTATGATATTTCATTATGAGGTGAGTTCGTTCGCTTATAAACAGGCGGTTCAGGATCGCCGGGCCATTTGATTCCAGAGCTTGCGCCTCCTCCAGCAATCCGGGAAGGTCCACTACCATTCCCCCTCCGATCACCCCTAATTTATGAGGGTATAATAATCCCGTAGGAACCAGATGGAATACGTACTTGATATCACCGATAACAACAGTATGCCCGGCGTTTGCCCCCCCCTGGAAACGGACAACGATCTCTGCCTCACTGGCAAGAACATCCACTACCTTTGCCTTACCCTCATCACCCCATTGAAGCCCTACTACAATCCGGTTAAATGCCATATCACCTTCTTAATATCCTTAATGTTAAAATATCATCGAAATATTATCAGCCTTATTTCTGGAACCGGTAACCCAGATTGACCAGGAGACTTCCTCCCAGATCCGGGTGAATGGTATAAGCCATCTCGATGTCCGCATTCGCCCAGCTGAACCCAGCCCCAAAATGGAATTTTACCGGATTACCACTCAGTCCGGTTCGAAATAAGAAGTGCTCGCCTATTTTTAATTCCTCTCCTACTTTGATGCTCCCCGGAAAGCCATCTTCTAATTCGACATCCACATTGAAAATTATCCAATCGGCAGGATATAACCCGACTCCCAGGCACAGGAAAGTAGGAATATAATCCTCACCCACTTTGGACTGACTTAGGTTGTTAGCAGTGATCCCTAAGGCTACCAGATGATGAGGTTTCCAACGGGCTCCCAGGTCTAAACCTATAGAAGAGGCGCTTCCGTAGTCGGAGGGTAAAGAGAGGTGATAATAATTAGTCCTCAATCCTAACTGTACCTTATATATAACCGGCCGGCTATAAAGCAGCGATAGCGTAGTTTCCTGATAGTAGTCAGTTTTTCCGAACAGTGTTAGAGCCAGGCCAAGGTTACCGTATTTGGAATTAAATGTGGCTCCCAGTGTTCCCCTTTGAAGATCTTTCAATCCGTAAAGCTGGGAGCCCCAGAACCGGATTTCAAGTATCCCCGGGTCATCCAGTCCGGCCGGGTTGCCCATAAGGGCTTTAGCTCCTTTCAGAGTAGCAACTCCCCCTCCGCCTACTCCTGCAGATGCTAATTCCGAAAGGTGATAATCAAATACCCCTGAGGCCGTTGAGAAACATCCCAGAATTATAATAACTAAAGCAGTAAAGCTAATCCAAATTTTTATCATAGCATCATTATGAATAGTCAAACCGATTTTTAAAATAGCATTTTCATTAACTTAGACAAGTATTATTTTCAGCTTTTTTTAGGTTATTTATATTTGACAATCCCAACATTAAGCCTAACTTATAATTTTCAGGCAATGATAGTAAAGGCTATTTCAAATATGGGGAAGTTAAGTCTATGCTTCGAGCTTATCTTAAGTTGACCCGCCCCGGGAACGTGATATTGGCGCTTGCTTCCGGAGCCGTTGGCTATTACCTGGGGAAGGGGTCAATAAATATGATGGATTTTCTCATGCCGATGTTCGCGGTTGGATTCGTGTTTAGCAGTGGAAATGTGCTTAATGATTATTTTGATCAAACTGCTGACGCTGTAAACAAGCCTTATCGGCCCTTGCCGTCCGGTCAGCTTAAACCGGCGGGTGCCCTTATTTTCGGGTTAGTGCTTATGATCCTGGGGTTGGCAAGCGCTATAATGGCTGGAATAATACACTTCCTTCTGGCACTTTTAGCAGGCCTGCTATTGTTCATCTACAACTGGAAATGGAAACGACTTCCCTTGATCGGAAATCTTACGGTCGCTTTTCTTGGAGGATTGGTATTTATATATGGTGGCCTTGGGCGCCAATTGACCGCCGGCTGCTGGTTTGCCGCAGCATTTGCCTTTTTATTCCATTTGGGACGAGAGATCGTTAAAGATATAGAAGACGTAGAAGGCGACCGTATGGTTTCAGGCCGAACCATTCCGTTGATAATGGGTATAAACAAGGCGAAATGGATCGCAAACCTTGCCCTTGCCCTGCTGATCATCATTACTCTGTTACCATATATACTCGGGTTATTTCATTTGATTTATTTCCTGGTGGTCTTAATTATAGTTGATTCTATTTTAATTTTGATTATAATTAAGATTTTTAAGGCCCGGGACAGGGCTGATTATAATCGAATATCCAGAATATTAAAACTGGATATTGTACTGGGACTGGCAGCTTTATTACTTAGTAAGGTCGGTTAAGCTTATGAGAGCATTAATTCAACGGGTAAGATCATGCTCGGTAGAGGTCGAGGGCAGATTGATCAGTGAGACCGGCCCGGGCCTGTTTATACTGCTGGGAGTTTTTAATGAGGATAAACCCGATGATTTACTTTACACCATTCGGAAATGCTCGGAGCTTCGGATATTTGAGGATGACCTTGGCAAAATGAATTTATCCGTTGTAGAAATCGGTGGTGAAGTCATGGCCGTTTCCCAGTTCACCCTCTGTGCAAACACGGCCAAGGGCCGCCGGCCTGGATTCGGAAGGGCAATGGAGCCCGTCCAGGCTGAAAAATATTACCAGGACTTTTGCAGGGGCATAGAAAACTCGGGTTTAAAAGTTAAACAGGGTATCTTCGGAGCAAAAATGCTGATTAATATTCAGAACGACGGTCCTGTAACTATTTTAATCGATTCACGGGAGCGGTAATCATGGATAAACTTTACCTTGCTTCACGGTCGCCACGGAGGATCTACCTGCTCAATCAAATTGGTATTCCCTTCGAGCCCATCGGTAAAGAGGAATTTGAGGAGGATACCCAGGGATTTTTCGACCCCGTGGAAATGGTTTTAAAACATGCTTTGCAGAAGGCTCGGGCTGTTATACAGAAACCGAAAAACGGGTGGATTTTGGCCTGCGATACCATTGTTTTTATCGATGGTCAAATACTGGGTAAACCCCATGATGCTGAAAATGCTAAAAGCAAGCTAAGGTGGTTATCAGGCCGCTGGCATAAGGTCTATACGGGCCTCTGTCTCTATAATCACGGAACCGGCCAATATCTGGAAGACTATGAGATGACCCGTGTTAAATTTACACCGCTGACCGATGCCGAGATAGAGCTTTATGTCCAAAGCGGAGAGCCTATGGACAAGGCTGGAGCTTATGGAATTCAAAAAATAGGTGCGATGTTTATTGACAGAGTGGAGGGATGTTTTTATAATGTAGTAGGTTTACCCATTAGCTGCTTGATAAATTTAATGGAAAAGGCCGGTTTTAAAAGGGAATCCATACTAAAAAGGCAGGTTATAAGTTGAGAGAACTGGGCGAGTACTTAAAGCAGATGCGTGGAGCTCAGGGGGTAACTCTTGAAGATATCGCTAAAGCTACTAAAGTTAATATAAAATATTTGAAGGCTCTGGAGGAAGGGAATTGGGAAAAGCTGCCTCCGATGGTCTATGTTATGGGTTATATTAAGGCTTATGGGGATTATCTGGGTGCTGATATAAGTGAACTTCATGCCCGTTTCCAGAAGTCCTTTGAGGAAAGTGGCGGCAAAATTCCTTCCCGGAAAAAGGAGGTCGAAGAGCCGGAGAAACCGGTCCCTGAATTTACCCATGCTCAGGGTCTATTCCCCGAGATTCCCGCGGAGGTGAAGAGCCGCCGAAAGGTTCGGCTGCAAAGGGATTATCTCTTCCTTGCAGTGATAGTGATATTAGCGTTGGTCGTTATTTTAATGGCCGTTAAGAGCGGTTTTAATGAACGTCCTGCGCAGACAGGAGAGGAGCTGTTTATTGATACTACAAGGGTTAGAGAGAACTGGGAGGTAACCCCTTCTGAGGAAGACCTTGCTCAGGAGATTCGATTAAAGGTAGGGAAGATCAATCCCGCCTGGGCAATCGGCCGGGCCGACTCCCTGACCCTTACCGTTAAAGCCAATGATGACACATGGTTACTGGTTGAAACTGACTACAAGCGTGCTTTTAAGGGCACTATAAAATACAAGACCGAACAGGACTGGAGGGCTAAAAACTCTTTCTACCTTACTATTGGTCGCCCGGAGGCTTTACTGCTGGAAATCAACGGATTCCCTTTAACCGCTTTTCCGGCTACTGGATTCCCCAAGGAGGTAACTATTGACCGGGGTAATGTTATGAATATGCTGGAGGGTCATGAAGACCTGATTCTGCCACCTTCATTGATCCCAACCCAGGTACCACCGGATACCACCTCAATGGATAGCGTTCGGGGGCGTATGGATTCAACTGTTCCCGGTGCCACTCCGGCAAGGTCCGCCATTCCTCCAACTAATCCGCAATAATACAGTGAAAGAATTCGAACTCGTTTCCGAGTATAAACCCAGCACCGACCAGGCCCGGGCAATCGAACAAATTTCAGCGAATGTCCTAAAGGGTACAAAACACCAGACACTCCTCGGGGTTACGGGGTCCGGTAAGACCTTTACAATCGCCAATGTGATTCAGAAGCTCCGGAAACCCACCCTTGTAATCTCCCATAATAAAACCCTGGCTGCACAGCTATACGGCGAATTCAAATCCTTTTTCCCCCGAAATGCGGTTGAATACTTCATCAGTTACTACGATTATTATCAGCCGGAAGCCTACATCCCTTCCACTGATACCTTTATAGAGAAAGACACCCAGATAAACGAGGATATTGACCGCCTGCGGTTAAAAGCTACTGCTTCACTCCTGGAGCGCCGGGATGTAGTCATCATCGCCAGTGTCTCCTGTATTTACGGTCTGGGTTCACCGGCGGATTACCGGGAGTTGCTGGTTACAATAAAGATAAACGAGGGGCCTTCCCGGGAAAAACTCATCTCCAAACTGGTGGACATTCATTATCTGCGCAACGAGATTGATTTTCATCATGGGACTTTCCGGGTAAGGGGCGACGTGGTGGAGATTTATCCGGCTTATGAGGATAAGGTCATCAGGGTGGAATATTTTGGATTCAAGCCGGAGAGCATAAAGATTATCCATCCCCTTACCGGTGAGATATTAGGGGAACAGAAAAGCGCAAGTATCTACCCTGCAAGGCATTTTGTAACCTCTCATCCCAACCTGAAGCGAGCGGCAAAATCCATCAGGGAGGAATTAATTGAGCAGCTGAAGCAGTTTGAATCGGAGAACAAGCTATTGGAGATGCAGCGTTTGGAAACCCGGACCAATTTTGATCTGGAGATGATGTTGGAGATTGGTTATTGCAGCGGGATAGAGAATTATTCCCGGCATATAGCGGCGCGTGAACCGGGCAGCCGCCCATGGGTTTTACTCGATTTTTTCCCACCCGACTTCCTGGTCATCATCGATGAGTCTCACATGACCCTCCCTCAGCTACACGGGATGTTCGCCGGGGACCGATCCCGCAAGCTGACACTCATTGAGCATGGGTTCCGCCTCCCCTCCGCCCTGGATAACCGCCCACTGTACTTCGAAGAATTTATGGAAATAGCACCCCAGCTGGTTTATATGTCAGCAACTCCAGGGGACTGGGAACTGGAGATCAGCAAACCTCATATCGTGGAGCAGTTGACCCGGCCTACGGGATTAGTGGACCCGGTGCTCATCATAAAACCATCAACCGGACAGGTGGAAGACCTTATCGGGGAGATCAATAATAGGGTCAAAAAGGGCGAAAGGGTGCTCGTAACAACATTGACCAAGAGGATGTCCGAGGACCTCACCGAATACCTGGCGGATCTGGATATCAGGGTGCGCTACCTGCATTCAGAGATCGATGCCTTAGACCGGGTTGAGATCATCCGGGGCTTGAGGCTGGGTGAATTCGATGTTCTGGTCGGAATTAATCTTCTGCGTGAGGGGCTGGATCTCCCCGAAGTCTCTTTGGTTGCCATCCTGGATGCGGATAAGCAGGGTTTCCTGCGCTCCCACCGGGCTTTGATCCAAACTGCCGGCAGGGCTGCCAGGCACTCCGCCGGGGAAGTGATTCTGTACGCAGACAAAATCTCCGATGCTATGGCATCCGCAATTACCGAGACCGAACGCCGAAGAAAAATCCAGCTGGATTATAATAAAAAACATAATATCACGCCTACCTCCATCGTGAAATCCACAGAATCCATTATGAATATCACAGCTATAGCCGATTCCCAGGAAAAATTCAAGACCAAACCCGCCGACCTGCCCCAGTATGTTCAGAATTTGCCCGTGGAAGAACAGATTGAAGAACTGACCAGAATTATGGAAGAGGAAGCCAAAAAACTTAATTTCGAGTATGCGGCCTTTCTCCGGGACAACATCAAGGATCTTAGAGAATATAAGAACACCCACGACCGTAAACCCAAAAAACCAAAGTGGTACGATAAAAAACTCACCAGATTCTACTAAACGATAGTAATTTATTGTTTATTTTATTGAAGAATAGTATTTGGTTAATAAAGGGTAAAAACGGTGCCTTAATCCCTGCTGGGGAATACGAAATGCCTGTGTTAGAAACTAATACGACAGAATTCGAGGAATTTGGATTATAGAATCCAGGTGGTTTAGTCCGGGATATAAATGATGAAGGGCATCTCGGTGCAAGTTGCAACGTGCTGATTAAATCATTATCAATTGGTGCAATATATTCAACATTATCAACTGAATTTTACGGGTTCAATTTATCAGATAGTATCAGGAGTAAAATTCTATTCTTTAAACAGGTCAGTACTCAGGTATTTTTCACCCCGGTCGGCAAATATGACCACGATCAAACCGTTTTCAATTTCTTCTGCTACCCGGATGGCTGCGTACATCGCTGCCCCAGCGCTCATACCAACAAAAACCCCCTCTTCCCGGGCTAACTTACGCGAAATCCCAAAAGCTTGTTCACTCTCTACCATGATCTGCTGGTCGATCATCTTGGGATTATAAATAGAGGGGACAATGGCCTCCTCCATATTCTTCAAGCCCTGGATGTAGTGCCCCTTTACAGGGTGAGCTTCCACGATCTTGATACGGGGATTTTTCATCTTTAAGGCTAATCCGACACCCATCAATGTTCCGGAAGTTCCTACCGCGGATACAAAGTAATCTAATTTCCCATCGGTCTGTTCCCATATCTCCTCCGCAGTGGTGGTATAGTGAGCCATCTTGTTATACTCACTGGAAAACTGATCGGGCATGAAGTATTTATCCGGGTGTTCCCCTATCAATTCTTTAGCCTTCTTGATAGCTCCGTCGGTTCCGTCTTGGGCATCTGTCAAGGTTACCGTGGCGCCAAAGGCCTTGATCATATTCACCCGTTCCCGGGAAACCGCAGCGCTCATTACGATCTCTACAGCGTATCCCTTGACCCGCCCGATCATAGCCAGGCCTATTCCGGTGTTGCCGGAAGTGGGTTCGATAATAGTCTTCCCCGGAAACAGCTTGCCCTCCGCCTCTGCCTGCTCGATCATCTTCAGAGCAATACGGTCCTTAATGCTTCCCGTAGGATTAAAACCCTCCAACTTGGCGTAGATAACCGCCTTTGGATTGGGATTAAGGTGGTTTATCCTGACCAGGGGGGTATTACCTATCAAACCCAAAATATTATTGGCGACTTTCATACGTGTTAACTCCAGATCAAAAAATTCACAACTAAAATCTATTTTGAATATAGATATTACAGTGAATTCACAAATAATCAAGTAGAAAGTGTTGGTTTGTGTATCTACAGATAAGATTTGCCACAAATACACTAATTAAAATAGAGAAAGAATGATCCAGTAAGATGCTCTTGAAAATATATCGATCATGCTAAGTTTTAGACCAAATCCTGGTATTCAGATTAAGGTCATGAACGATACCCAGAGCCAGATCCAGATCCTCATAATATTCCAAAATCTTTTGATAATCGATCAATGATCGGGTGATTTTGGGTTCGAAAAGGTTTTTTCGGTAAGCGATTCCCATATACATTTTTGAGGCAACGAAAGAGACGTAAACCATCCGGTTATCCATGAAGTTGTTCAGGAATCTGAGCCTGGGGATAAATTTAACATCTACTATCTGATTACGATTAGCATTTGCCTTATCCCAGAAATCCACCATTCTTTTCATCAGTGAAGTGGAAAGAATATATCGGGCTTCGATCTGGTCGGTGCCATAGACCCGGAATCTTTTTTCGAATTCCGGATCCTCCAGCTTTATGAGTTCTCCCCGAAGGCTGAATATAGATTGGAGTTTTTGGCCCAGATGTCCAAGGAATTTTTGGGCCAGATCAGGGAGCAGAACATAGGAGCCCTTGAATTCCTTATTGAAATCAGCTACAAAGAAAAGACCTTTGAAGATTGTTACTATCTGTGTTTGAGTTCCCTTGCTGGTATGCCGTTTCTCCTCTTTCTGAACGGTCAGTTCGGAGAATTCCAGCGCGGTGCCGCCTACATTACCCCAGACCAGATCATCCCCCTTGTAGCGGTCAATCCGGTCCAGAAATATCTGACTGCTCCGGAAGGTCGATGCTGGGATGTACCTGTCCGGGTCATAACTCAAGCCAGGGCTTAAGAAGTCGATCAGCTTCTTGATAACTTCCATCTTGAATTCAAGGATGAACTGCTTTCGGTATTTATAGAGGGTCAGACGGTCAATTATGATATAGACAACTACTGACAGTATTGCTGCAGAGATAAGGAATGGGGAAAACATACCGGCCATAAATACAGCTATCAGTAATAATAGAATAAACACCGAACCAACGATAAGGATCAGGAAGATAGTTTTTTGAAGCACCTCTTTCCGCTTCGTCTCCAATTCCTTTAACTGAGGCAGGATAGCAGACTGATAGTATTTCTCAAACTCGCCGATGGAATGGTTGCCCACTTGAGTTCCTTATTCCGGGCTATTCATTAAAAAGCTTTTTAACATCCACGTTTTGCCTTTCGGCTTCTGGAATCTCGAATAGCGGCTTTAGTTCGTAGTTCATCATTTTAGCGAATATATTTGTGGGGAACATCTCCACGGCGTTGTTATAATCGGTAACCCTGGCGTTGTAAGCCCTTCTGGCAGCCGAAATCTGCTCTTCAACCTCGTTTAGTGTGGACTGCAGGTGCATGAAGTTCTGATTGGCTTTCAGGTCCGGGTAATTTTCGACCGCCACCATTATCCCGCCGAGAGCCTTGCTGATACGGTTATTCAGGGCGATGGTATCATCTTCAGAAAGTGTGCCGCTGGTGGCTTTGGCCCGAAGTTCGGTAATCTCGGTTAACACCTTCGCCTCATGGGTCATATAGCTTTTAACGGTTGCAACCAGATTGGGGATAAGATCGTAGCGCTTTTTCAACAAAGCATCCATCCCGGCAAAAGCATTCTGAACCTGGTTTTTCTTGTTGATCAAGCTGTTGCGGAGAAAAATAGGAATGGCAATCAGGATGATTAACAAAATTAATATTCCAAGAGCACAGACCATTTATACCTCCCTAAATTAAGAATTTTGCAGATTTTTATTAATCAAAATTTTTACTGTAATTAAATTCAATTAATATACTATAAATGTCAACAGAAAATTTCAAGCGCTTGTTTAATTTTTTTGTAGGAAAACCGCTGGCAATTTATATATTATAGACGAAATTCTTTTCCTTTAGAGGGAACCGGATAAACTTTTTCGTTGTCCTAACTATTAATATTTGTTAAAATAGAAGGAAGTATAAATTATGCAATTTATTAAATTTGCAGTGTCTGTAATGCTACTGTCTATGTTGATGATAACTTGTGGATCATCCAGGCAATTAAACACGAAGGATTTGGACCTTGTAGAGGGATTTAACCTGGATCGTTACCTGGGAACCTGGTACGAGATTGCCCGTTTCCAGCACCGTTTCGAGAAGGACCTGGAAATGGTTACTGCTACCTATGAGCTGCTCGAACCGGGGAAAGTCAGGGTGATAAACAGGGGTTACAATCCCGGTAAGGGAAAGTGGGAAGATGCGAAGGGCAGGGCTTGGGTGCCCGATCCCTCTCAGGCAGCGCGTTTAAAGGTGAGCTTCTTTCTTTTCTTCGCAGCGGATTATCGGGTAATTGCCCTTGATCAGGAAAACTACAGCTATGCAATGGTGACCAGCGGATCCCCGGATTATCTCTGGATACTGAGCCGAACCCCCGAAATGAATCCCCAATTATACATGGATCTGGTTGATTACGCCCGGGAATTGGGATTCGACACCAGTCAGCTGTATAAAGTTAAACAGAACCTTCAAATCAGTGAATAGGAGGCCATTTACAATGAACAAGATAATATTAAGCCAAACACAGAAGCACCGGACAACCCTTTTGCTTGTCCTTTTGATTGCCATTCTCATTGCGGGTTGCGCAACTATCGGGAATGATTTCCCAACCGAAATGGTCCCCACTATCAAGCTTAATGAAACCACTCAACAGGAAATTAAGGATATGTTCGGCAATCCCTGGAGGGTGGGGATAGAGGATGGCATGAGGACCTGGACTTATGGAAAATACCATTATTGCCTTTTTGGGGAAGCATCAACCCAGGATTTGGTGTTGCGCTTCGATGACCGCGGTATCGTGGTCTCATATTCCTATAACACAACGGACCTCGACGAGTAATTTATACTATCCTGCCCGGTTAGATCCTTAAATTTTTGGGTTATAAACGAATTACTTGCATACTTATGATTAGCCTATTGGGAAACAGATTATAGTAGCGATCTCGGTATTTTTAAAAAAATTAGGCGGTTTTTAAATAAGCTGCATATCCATCTCATTTTAAGAACAAAGTGGTAACAGAACCGGTTTGTTTGTAAAAAATCCACCTAAATTTAAGGAGTGCAAAGCTTACAATCTGCAAGGAGTCCGGTATATTGTTCCGGAAGCTTCAGGCGCACTCAATCCCTTTCCTTTTGACCTGCTATCGATGCAACCTATTCTAAATTAGAAGTACAATTTGGACAACGGGTTGCTTTTATTGCAATGGAACTGAAACAATAAGGACATTCCTTGGTGGTAGGTTCCTCGGGTGGAGCCTCTTCTTTCCGCTTCATCTTGTTCATATTTTTCACTATCATGAAGATGACGAAGGCAATGATCACGAACCTTATGATAGCCATCAGAAATAACCCGTAATTGATTGTAACCGCTCCTGCCTCCTTGGCTTCAGCCAAAGATACATAAGGTCCCGATACTGATCCGGATTTAAGTACCGCAAATAAATTTGAGAAATCAACATTGCCCAGTAACAGCCCAATAGGAGGCATGATCACGTCCGCTACCAGTGAAGCGATAATAGCCCCAAAGGCTGCTCCCAATACCACTGCAATAGCCAGATCGATCACCGGGCCACGCATGGCAAATTCTTTGAATTCTTTGAACATACTAAACCTCCATTTATTTAGAATATTTCACCAATATTCAGGATTATTGGCTTTGTATAACTTGCAAATATAATTTCTTTATATGAACAGTCAATAGCTTTTATAACAGAGAACAGTTTTGAACCGTGAATTACCCCAATGACAAAAGTTTAGTTATTTTTTTAAAACCTTTGCACCTGCTCAAAGAGGTATTTGGTAGATTGTGGATTTCTTTAGTCTATTGACAATTTCTTCAATGTGTTTATATATTGATATAACAACATTTATTTAGAAAGGAACATGGGATGTATTTAGATCGTGAACTTGAAATATGCTTAAATGTGGTCAGGAAGGCTTCTTCGCTGTGCATGAAAGTACGGGAGGGTTTAACCGAAGAGGATTCCATGAAAAAGTTTGACCATTCTCCTGTGACCGTTGCCGACATCGGCAGTCAGGTAGTTATTACCATGGAGCTTTTAAGGGCTTTTCCTGATATCCCCATTGTGGCGGAGGAGGACAGCGCCTCACTGGGTCAGAATGAGGAGTTGTTGGACAAGGTCTGGCATTATACTGGTCAATATCTTCCGGGGCATGACCGGGGAGTAATAATAGAGCTTCTTGAACATGGCCGTGGTGAGCCCAGTTCGTCCGGTCGTTACTGGACTATCGATCCCGTTGACGGCACCAAGGGTTTCCTGCGGGGGGATCAATATGCCATTGCCCTGGCCCTTGTCGAGGATGGTGAGGTTGTGCTGGGGATCCTGGGTGGGCCCAAATACCCAGTGGAACCGAACAATCCCAATACATTAAGAGGCTGTATTTTTTATGCCACCCGAACTGGCGGAGCCTGGATGCAAGGTTACACCCAGCCCGAAATTTTCCCCATCTCGGTGAGTAGTCCGAATAGCACTGCTGGTCTTCGATTTACCGAATCCGTGGAAAGCGCTCACGTATCGCACTCTATACACGCCCGAATAGCGGATAAAGTTGGGATTACCCGCCCATCCCTGCGTATGGATAGCCAATGCAAATATGCAGCCGTTGCCCGTGGGGAGGCAGGCATCTATATCCGGGTACCCCGCGACATAAATTACCGGGAAAACATCTGGGACCATGCCGCCGGCGCTATCATCGTAACCGAGGCCGGAGGAAAAGTAACCGATTTCGATAACCAACCCCTGGATTTCTCAGTTGCCCGGAAATTGGTCAATAACCGGGGGATACTGGCCACTAACGGAATTATCCACGATGCAGTCATTGGAGCAGTCCGGGAGATCATGGGCAAAGACTGAGTGGTCCATTTGCGCACCTTAAGATATTTGTGTACAAATTAATCGGAACTACTGTGCTAAATTATAGCAATCAGACAAGGACCCATTTCCCGCGAAGAAAAATTGCGGACTGCAAAGGTAAATTTTTTTTAAGTCCTTTGCGTAATAATTTGCATAAAGCATTTCGAGAAAATGCTCCCATTGCGTCAAATCTGTATCTGTATAAACAAAATCGAAAAAATAAACAGAAGCCCAATATAATCTAACTTATTATCAACGAGCATGTCTAATCATTTAAACTACTATTCTTCACCAAGCCCCTTTGGTGAATTCATCCTGGTATGGGGGGAGTATAAAGGGAGTCCGAAGATAATGAGGGTGCTGTTGTCAAGTTCCCTCTATCCTGCAGAAAAAATTTTAAATAGTCAGTATTATAATAGCCGTGGAGATGTTTGCTATGATATCAAAAAGTTATCTGATGATATCCGGGCTTTTCTGGCTGGTGAACCCATTGAATTTTCACTGGACAAAGTTTGTTTGGATATTTGTTCCCCTTTTCAGAGGAGGGTTTTAGAGGCTGAGTATAGAATCCCCCGTGGCTATATTTCCACTTATGGCCGATTGGCAAAGTATTTGGGCAAGCCCGGCGGTTTTCGGGCTGTGGGTAACGCACTTGCGCGGAATCCCTTCCCCATTATTATTCCCTGTCACAGAACCGTGCTAAGTGATTTTTCGCCAGGGGGATTCCAATTTGGTTCAGAATTCAAACACAATCTTTTAGAGCTTGAAGGACATTGTTTTGATGAAAATTTTAAATTGATCGAACCCTCTATATTCTATTAAAAGAACATGGCTATATACCATAAAAAATGTTGGGTAAATCCCCGATTAGAAGTCTGTAAAAGCACCATACAGGGACTTGGAATGTTCGCCAGATCGGATATCCGGAAGGACGAAGTAGTGGTCATCTGGGGAGGTTATTTCACAGACCGCAAAGGGATTGAGGAACTCGGAAAAAAGGGGGAGGAAGTTATGCGCTGGGACGAGGATCTCTACAGCTATGATGCCGGGATTAAAGAAGAAGCCTATCTGGTCAATCATTCCTGTGACCCCACCCTATGGATGGAGGATGCTTTTACTCTTACAGCCCGGAGAAATGTTCACTCGGGTGAAGAGCTGACGATTGATTATGGGCTTTTCCAATGCGAAGATAATTATATTTCAAAATGGCATTGTCATTGCGGTTCGCCATTATGCCGGGGAAGGGTGACCGGTCAGGATTGGAAAATTCCGGCTTTGCAGAAACTCTACGAAGGCCATTTCTCACCCCTCTTGAATAAGCGGATACTGGTATTGAAGGAAAACCATCAGGCGTAAGGCCAATAGGCTTTTATTTCTCTTCTCTTTTGCAAACCCTTTCTTGAATATGAAAATATACTGTTTTTTCCTTTTTTATTTTTCTTTGTTTTTATTATTAAGTAGTAATCAGGATTTGAAAATATCTGTCTTCTCGAAAATTTCTCTTGTTTTTACTTATGATGTTGTATAAATTGAAAAGTCATTCAGTACCAGGAAAGAAATAATAAAAACGAGGAGGTATTATGAAGAAGGTCCTTTTGTTCTTTGTGATAATGATCATCCTGGCAGGATTCAGCACCTTATTAATAGCACAGGAATCAGAGCCCCCGCCACCACCAGCCCCTGTATCAGTTCATACTCCAGTCCCCGTATTCCAGATAATAGAAATGCAGCCATTCACCTATTGTGCAGTTGAAATGACCGGGTCCTATAACCAGCATGAAACTGCCTTCGGCACCCTTTATACCGCCGGGACAATGCAGGGATTGTCTATGAAAGAAATCGCTTTTGGGATCTACTATGACAACCCCAATGTTACACCTGAGGAAAAACTCTCCTGGGAAGTCGGCTTTATAGTCCCTGAAGGTACCGAGGTGAAAGAACCGCTGGTTCTTAAGACCTGGGAGTACCGAATGCTTGCCCGGACCGAATATAAGGGCCCTATGGAAGCCCCTGAAATGGAGCAAACTTATACCGAACTCTACAATTGGATAGCCGAGAATAATATGGTCCCCGAAGGACCGATTATGGAAAGATACTTGAGCGCACCAGTACCTGACGAGAATGGGGTTATAACTATCCAGTCCGAGATATTCGTTCCGGTCACAAAGGCCGAAGAATAATAAGTACCGAATTCACTTTTTGAAGGATTTATTTACATAATCCCTTTGCCTATACTGGTGAAGGGATTATTTTATGTACTAAGGAGGTTTGCATGAAAAACAATTCCACACGCGGTTACCTTATTGCCGCCATAATATTTTTAGCCCTGGCTTTGGCTCAGTTGGTGGGGATGATACGCTATATCCAGCAGCTTCCCCAGGACACATTCGGTTTAACCCTCGATATTGTCATCGTTGTAGTGGAGATAATATGCGCTATCGCTTTTATCTTCGCCTGGCGAAAAAGCTTTTCTAAAAAGAAAAAGGAGAGCCTTCCCGGTATAGAAGATATAAAGTAATAACCCAAACTTTCGCAACGAAAGCGTACGGTAAGGTAAGCATAATTACTAATAATAAAAGGACTGGAAGGGGTTCTCAAGTTAGATTATCCGATTTCAAAGCGGTTTTCTAATCGAAATCCGATGCTTTTACGATCACCATTTGGATGGGTCTGAAGCTTAACAGAAATACTAATTTTAAGCGGGGTAAAATGATAAAACACGGGGTCTGGCTTTTTCTAATTTTAATAATGATCATCTCCTGTGGAAACCAGCCCGAAAAAAAAGCCAGATTGATCAAGCAAAACCTGGAGAACTTCAGCAACGCCCGTTCAGAACAGGATAATGCTGGATTGCAAAAAGCAGTGCTGGAATTATACCGGCTTGGTTACCTGCCACTGGGGACGACCCTGGCCGAAGTAGTTGAAAAACTTGGCCCTCCCGACAGGATGACCGGGAATCATCTTCAGGGTGGATATTCACTGGGATACGGATCGCAGGAAGATGATGAGAAAGATATTATGTGGTTACATTTCCGGCAGGATGACTATGATCAACCTAATCCCAAGAATCCTCCAAGACTGGTGAGCCTGAGCTGCCCCGCCGGGGAAAAACCTTAATAGTAGGTTAGCAGTAATTCCCTGCTTTGAGAAGTCATAAAATGAATAAATTTGACTTTGATGATTTAATTTATAATTTAATTGTTGTAAGGCTCTGCTGATTATAATTTTGCTGGCTTTGGGCTGGAGGTGATTAATGCCTGATGATTTGATATATTCTATACTGGATATTTGCCTTAAGTTGGATTCCCTGGCACATGAGACCTATCTCCGGTTTGCTGATGTAGCTTCATCCGAGGTGCTGAGTGATTTCTGGAAAATCATGGCAGCGGAAGAAAAACAGCATATAACTTTTTGGAAGGCGCTTTTGGACTATGCCCGGGAAAGAAAATTGCCCCCAGTTCTTGAACAACCACTTAAGATACTTGAAGATCTCCGCACAACATACCAAAAAGCCCAGGATCTGGTCCATAAATATGAACCCATCAATAGCGACAGTAATGCTTTTCAGATGGCCTACCGGATGGAATTTCACTTTCTTCATCCCACTTTCAGTACCCTTTTTCATACACTCCACCTGTTTGCTACAGAATGTCCCAACCCTGAAGAGGGCTATCAGAGTCACCTCAACAGGTTCATTGAAGGCCTGGTCAAATTCGGGGATGTTACCCCGGAAATGGAAATGCTTGGTGATACATTGCAACAGCTATGGAAGGAGAACCAAAAGCTTGCCCATCAAGCTCAACAGGATAGTCTTACCGGCTTGCTGAATATGAGAACCTTCCTGGGTAATGCTTCCCAATTAGCTGCCCTGGCCAGCAGAAATCATCATAGATTGGGAATAATGATGGTCGATATCGATAATTTTAAGCTGATCAACGACAATTATGGCCATCAGGAAGGCGATAGAATCCTTAAAAGCATTGCCCTGATTTTAATGGATAACATCCGCAGTTCCGACCTGTTGGCCCGTTACGGAGGCGACGAATTCATTGCCTTGTTCTATGATCCCCAAACTGGTATGGCTAATCAAATTGCTGAAAAAGTCCGAGCAAAGATTTTTGAGAGTAATCTTGATTCAGTACCTACTACAGCAAGTATAGGGGTATCGGAACAAATTATCGGCCAAAATTACCGAAATCAAATCAAGGAATTGATCACCAAAGCCGATGAGCGAATGTACAGAGCGAAAGAAGAGGGCAAAAATCGCGTTGTCTCTTTGGATTAAAATAATTTTTATTAGGTTTAAAATATTCGGAGTTTTTTCCCATTCGTTTTGATTGGTGAATTAGTGGCTATTTTTTTGCAGAGAATGCACTGATTAAGCCTAAACCGGACAAAGTCCAATTTAGGGTGAGGCATTTCACAAATAATATGTTGCACAATTGGAATCCTGCGTTTATAATATTACTATATTTTTAAAATTCGTACTGTAATTTTATATTTCTTTTCAAGATGGAGAATTTATGAATATCGCATTTATTGAGCCTTTTTCAAGGGCCTGGAAAAAAATGGTTCAAGCCCTCTTCAAGCCTTTTGATCTGACCAAATGGTTTGTGATAGGTTTTACCGCTTTCTTAGCCGAATTGACCGATGGCTTTCACCGTGGCAGCTCAATCGGTAACCGGAGTAGAGATTGGGATATCGGGAAGATATTCGAATTCCCATCCATGGCTATGGAATGGCTCCGGGCTCATCCTTTCTGGTCAGCGTTGATTGTGTTTTTTGTATTGCTGGTAATCTTGATCATTCTTTTGTTGAATTGGCTCAGTTCCCGGGGTAAATTCATGTTTCTTCACAATGTTGTTCGGAATTGCTCTGAAGTTAAGGGGCCCTGGTATGATTACAGGGAGCAGGGTAATGCCCTTTTCCTCTGGCGGTTAGGTTACGGGATCATACTGGCAATGGTTTTCATCGGATACCTGACGTTTTGTTTTTTGACCTTAAGCGGTTTTTATTTCAACGGGTTAACCTGGATCAGCTATCTATTGCCAATAATGGGTATGGGCTTGCTATTTCTGGCCATGCTCATAATTACTGCTTATATTTCCTTGTTCCTGAATGATTTTATAGTGCCCCTGATGTATAAGCACAAAATACGTACAAACCAGGCCTGGGGACTATTTTTATCCATCTTTAAAGAAAAAATGGGCTACTTCTTACTATACGGATTAATCGTTATGGTGCTTAAAGTGGCCATCTTCTTCCTGGTTGCTGCTGCTGGTCTCGCAACATGCTGCATCGGATTTATACTGCTCATTATTCCTTATATAGGCACGGTAGTTACCCTGCCGATACCTTATACGTTAAGGGCTTTCAGCGTAGAGTTCCTGGCCCAGTTTGGTGAAAAATACTCCCTTTTTACATCATTAGCAGAAGAGGATTTTGCTGATTCAACCTGATCCATTATTCAGATTGATAGCTAATCCGGGGCATAATAACGGAAATTAAAAGGTATTGGAAACTGCCTACCGTTGTTCAATTGTTTATACTATTAATACGTTAAAAGAAAGGTGATGAAAATAAACTGATAAGCCAATAACCGTGTGTTCAGAAACGGTATTGGAGTGTAGCGGATAGTTGTTTTCTGCCCCCCATGCCCCCTTCCATGGCCAGTATGACCCTTTTACTCAATTCTGCAACCAATCCCAACTGGTAACTCCAGGGCTCTTCCTGGTGTAATTTTACCTTGTATTCCAGCTCTCCGAATAGGGGAACTTCGACATGACCCTGGTGGCTTTCTTCGGAATTCTGGTACATCGCTCCAAGCCACAGGTTGACCGAATTGAAGAAGGATAAATTTTCTACGACTACACCTGCTTTGGGGGCCATAACCCAGGCTCGCACACTGGAAGTGGCTACATCCAGATTGGTCTTGGTGATGGTTGCAGTGACCGAACCGAAAAAGATACCGCCACCACCGGCCAGGGTTCCTCCGCCTCCATACATCCAACCATCATATTCAATATTTTGAATATTATCAAGGTCGATATCCATACCCTCCATCTCATTGATATCGACCTCCGTGACCCCCCAGACTTTTCCCATAATACCGAAAACATTGAAAAATGGTAGTACCCATGCGTCCAAGAGAAAATTCCATTCAGTACTGATATTAAAAACCCCCAGGGTATCCAGGGTTTCCTGCGATAAAGGCTCTTCGTTTAATGTAAGTTTTGATATGTGATAATCCTGTTCCTGATGATAGTAAGTGATCCCGACACCCAATGGGAGTGGAAGTTCGGCATTACCCGCCCAGGAACGTCCCAATGGCAGAAAAGTGATGTCCGCATAAAGTAATTGGACCCCGATCAAGAATATTAACAGGCATAAATATAAAATAATCTTGGTGTATTTCATAAACCATCCCTAACCATTCAGCAGATTTGCTAATATCTCAGTAAAAATCAGTTAAAGATAGACTATTATTAAAAAATTGGCAACAAAATAAGTGTCATCAGAGTAAGAATATCAACAATGTAATCTGACGAAGAAGTAATCATTTCCCGGGTGTACTCTTGAAGTTAACCCTGCCTCCTAAATGTTTCTCTCCGATCAGTTTGAAAAAGAACGTTCCTGTATCGTTGCCTGAATACAATTTTGTTATGAAGTTGCGTTTGAATATCCGCAGTGCAATCCTTTCCGGAATTATCCCATAATTCCAAACGGGAACAAAGACTATACTTTTTTGATAGAAAAGAGTAACATAACGGTATCCTCTCTATGTGAATCTTCAAGGGCATTCCCGGCCATACAGGAGGGTTCCGTGTAACCAGATTGAAATCACCGTAAAAACTGGTATTTTCATGCATTCAGGAGGGGGAAAAATGAGAGAATGCTTTGATAATTCTTTAGGTTAAATAATCGGAAGGTTTTAGATTGGAATAGAAAAGACCGTTTGCCGGATTAATAGTAATTTCCTACATTTAGATAAAATAAATATGGTATATCTAAATTGTTGAATAGACAAAAAAGTATTATATTTCAAAAATAATTAAACACCCCATGCTTTTGATTGTCTAACTTTTAACAGTAATTTTATTTGTAGAAAGGAGGCAGCTATCTTAAAATCATTTTTCAGCTATTGCATAGGAAAGTATAAACGCAATATAGTCATAATATTCAGTATTTTATTTTTCTGCATTTTAACCAGCTATGCAGATGTAGAGATATCCTCATTAAACATTGGGGACTCACTGGACCTTGATGACTGTATCAGTATAGCAGTATTAAACTCCTATCGGCTCATTCAGTCCAGGGGTGATCTGGAGCAATCCCGGATCGCGCTAAGGGATTCCTGGTCGGAATTTCTGCCTAAAGCAAGTCTGACTGGTGGTTATACCATTTCGGATCAGTATGACGCCCTTGAATGGGATGATAATCATTATAACCTGACACTGGGTGCTTCTGTTACCATTTTTAACGGTGGTCGGAATCTTATTAGCACCAAAAAATCGAGGTTAGCCTTAACATCTTCCGAGCAGCAATTTATTATCGATCAAAGGTCCCTTATGATGGAGGTAGCCTCTAAGTATTTCAACTTCCTGGAGAGCCAGGAGCTATATAAGCTAAGGTTGGAAAGCCTGATTCGGAAAAAACATGATCTTGCCTTTGCAGAGGCTCAATTTGAATTGGGTTTAGTTCCCCGGTCAGATATTTTAAAGGCCCGGGTTGAGCACACTAGTGCCCAATTGGATTCCATTCAAGCTAAGGGTGATCTGGAAATTACCCAGGCCGAATTGAACCAGGTCATGAGTCTTCCACTGGACACCCCTTTATCAATAAAGCCGATCCCTTTGGAAATATCAGGCCTAATCGACCTGGAGGCTAATACCCGGCTTGCCCTTAAAGAGCGGTCAGAGATACAACAACAGCAGGCCAATACCCTTACCCGGAAATACAATATCCAGCTTGCCCAGATCAACCGCTGGCCATCATTGTCCCTAAACGGCAATTATTCCGCTTTTATGGATGATTATGTATTGGGCCAAACAGAGATAAGCCGTGAAAACTGGGATTTAAATTCCAGCTGGCAAGTGGGACTGAACCTTAATGTTCCTTTGTTTTATGGAGGCGACAAAACAAGAGCTGTCAAGTCCGCTAAAATCGACTTCTCAAATGCCCAGCTTGATCTGTTAGAATTGCAGCAGAAGATAGAGCTGGAAGTTAAAGTGGCTTACCTGAACCTGACTACTTCATTAAAGAAGATTGAATTGACCGAAAAGCAAGTGGCATCAGCAGAAGATAATTATAATTCATCAAAGGGTCGCTATGAGACCCAAACCGCTCCCATCACCGAGGTTCTCGACGCCGGAGTGGCTCTGACAAGCAGTGAATTAAATTATATCCGGGCTGTTTATGATTATCTTTATGCACGGGCGAAGTTTAATATGGTCACGGGCCAGCCACCCTATGAAATTGAATAATTAATACTGTACTTTATCCAATTTAGATATTCAGGAGGTATCCATGAAGAAAAAAGTCATTATCATAATAAGTGCATTAGTTATCCTGGTTTTTGCACTGGTTCTTTTTTTAAAAATACTACCCGGCGAAAAAGCCAAAAACAATAACCAACTGGTTACGGCAACCGTAGGCAGGAATGATATTGTGCTTAAAGTTACGGAAAGCGGAACCGTAGAACCTCTGACTACTGTGGATATTAAATCCGAATTCTCCGGGGAAGTAAAAGCCATCTATGTTGAAGAAGGGGACAGCGTGAAGGCAGGTGATCGGCTGGTGCTTATCCAGCAGGAATCATCAATGGCCAAGCAGATTGCTCAGTCACGGGCCTCTTACGAGCAAGCCATGCTGAATCGGGAAGAAGCGGAGCGTAATTTAAAAAGGAAAGAAGAATTATACGAAAAGGGCTTCATAGCACTTAAAGAAGTGGAAGACGCCCAAAAATCCTTTGAGAACAGCAAGATCTCTCATGAACTTTCGGAAAAGCAATTATGGCTTACTCTTGGTGGTAATAGTATAAATATGGCTCAGGCTTTGTCGGAGATGAGGTTTGATAATTTCATTATAAAATCCCCAATGTCCGGAGTGGTTCTTGATTGCAGCATTGAGGAGGGTGAGATGATTACTTCGGGTACTCAATCCGTTGGGGGTGGCGGAACGGTTCTGATGGTCATCGCAGACCTCAGTAAATTGATAGTGAAAACCAACATCAACGAGGTAGATGTGGGCCAGGTAAAAACTGGACAACCTGTGGATATTGGATTTGACGCAATCCGAGGTAAAATCTACCGGGGTCGTGTGAAAAAAATTGCTCCAGCCGGAATCCAATCCAACAATATTGTTGTTTATCCGGTAGAAGTGGAGATAATTGGTTCTGCTTCAGGCCAATTACAGAGGGAGGATGACCGGCAATCTCAGCGGAAAGGGATGGAAAATATCCTTGCCCAGCTCAATGAAAAACAGCAGAAGGAGATTAGAAATACCATGCAAAAGCTTTCACAGCAGGGCTTAGACCGCGACCAAATGAGGATGGCTATAGATGAGAAATTGAAAGAGTTTGGATTAGGAAGGCCGGAACTAGCAGTCGGGACCATCCCCGGCTCTCCCCCAATCCCCCCTGAAATTGTCGAAGATAACGGGATTGAACTAATAAAGCCAGGAATGACCGGCGACCTGGACATCATCATAGCTCAAACCAGAAATACACTGGTTGTTCCCATCGAAGCGGTTTATGAAGAGGATCAACAGTTTAAGGTAAAAATACCGGAGGGGGATAAAATCGAAGTTGTTGTTGTAGAAACCGGACTGGAAGGCGAGGTCAACATAGAGATACTCTCAGGATTAAAAGAAGGGCAAAAGGTTTTGCTATCACCATCCAAGGTTGAGACATCTGAGTCAAATAAAGGCGACTTTGGGCGACCCCCAATGTAAGGAAAAAGTGAACAATATGTCAACTTTAATAAAAGCAATAGATATAAAAAAGAGATTTCAGATGGGACAGGTATCGGTGGAGGCTTTGAGGGGGATCTCTCTGGAGGTTGAGAAGGGTGAATTCGTCTCTATAATGGGCGCTTCCGGTTCCGGAAAAACGACTCTAATGGATATAATCGGTTGTCTTTCCAAGCCTACCTCCGGGGAATACCTGCTCCACGATCAACGGGTGGATGATCTTACCGAGGATCAACTTTCAGATATTCGGAACAAACTCATCGGTTTTGTATTCCAAACCTTCAACCTGCTTCCCCGGACTTCGGCGCTTAGCAATGTTGAACTGCCACTTCTTTACGCCGGCATGATCAAGGGGGAGCGTCACAAGATGGCTCTGGATGCTCTGAAAGCGGTTAATCTATCCCACCGGGCTCATCATTTTCCGAATAAAATGTCCGGCGGCGAAAGACAACGGGTAGCTATTGCCCGGGCACTGGTTAATAATCCCCAGATAATCCTTGCCGACGAACCCACCGGGAACCTGGATACCACATCGGGCAAAGAGATCATGGAAATCTTCCGGAGTCTTAACCGTCAGGGTAAAACAATAGTACTGGTCACCCATGACCCTGAAATAGCAAAGTATGCAGATCGGGTTATTCGGGTAAGGGATGGGCAGATCATCGAGGAAATGAGAAATAGGCCCGATTCTGAAGACTTAGATGAACATTATACCCTATCCCACCGTAAGAGTAGTCTCTGGGGAAGCCTTATGTCCGGTTTTTCGTCCGGTTATAAGGGATTGCTGGGAAACAAGCTTCGGTCCTTTCTAACCATGCTGGGAATAATCATTGGGGTTGCGGCAGTAATCGGAACGCTGGGTATCGGGGAGGGAGCAAAATACCAAATCACTTCACAGATTGAGAAGCTCGGTTCCAATGTGGTGATGATTTTTCCGGCACGGGCGGAGACCAAGGAGGAGGCACTGGAGTGGCGCGGTCGCTCTGATGGCTTGACTCAGGATAACGTAGATGCTATTAAAACACAAGTCCAGGGTGTCAAGGAAGTGGCTCCGCTGGTCCGAAGTAATGAACGCGTAAAATATATGGATAAATACTGGGATACCATGATCATAGGTACATCTTATCCTTACAAGCTCATACGGAATCTGGAGTTAAATAAAGGCAGGTTCCTCTCTGAAAAGGACGTTTCCAACTGGGCAAAGGTCTGCATAGTCGGAAAAACCATCGTGGATGAGCTGTTTGAGGATACCGATCCCGTAGGGCAAAGTATCAAGATTCGTAATGACCGCTTTACGGTCGTTGGGGTATTAGCTGAGAAGGGCAGGGTAGGCTGGGAAGATTTCGACGACCAGATCATCATCCCCTATACTACAGCCCAGAAGCGCTTTTCGGGAAGTGATGTACTCAGCGCGATCTATATACAGTCCTTTACCTCTGAGCAAACATCGGCAGTGCAAACGGAAGTGAATGACCTATTGTTTGAACTCCATAACAAAGTGCAGGATTTCCGTATTCGAAGTCAGGAAGAGTTCCAGACCACCATTGAAGAGACCGTGGGCACTTTAAAACTAATGCTTGCTTGTATAGCCGCTATCGCTCTGCTTGTTGGCGGCATCGGGATCATGAACATCATGCTGGTTTCGGTAACCGAGAGAACCCGGGAGATCGGCATCAGGAAAGCAGTAGGTGCCAAGCGCCGGGACATTCTGGTGCAATTCCTGATCGAATCTACCATCCTGGCCCTGGTAGGAGGATTGCTGGGCATCTTAGTTGGGATTGTATTCGCCAGTACTCTGGGTAATATGTTCGTAGGGGTTGGGATGATGGGTCCCCGCTTCATGTCTGCTGACGGAGGGAAATCCGTTGTTACAATGAGTTCTGTGGTGCTTTCCTTCGGCTTCGCTGTCCTGGTGGGTATTTTCTTCGGAATGTATCCAGCTAATAAAGCATCTAAACTCGACCCCATTGAAGCGCTAAGATATGAATAGATTATTATAGCAATTATACTGGATATCTGTCAAGGTTATTAACCGATCTGGCCCCGTGATATAGTGTTTTTTGGTTCCCACTGACCGGTTTGTAGAAATGATTGGTCTTAATAACAGGGTTGAAATAATCTTTAGGGATAAAAGCTCCTGGCACATTTAACAGCCTCTTTCCAGCCTTTTAGGAGAGATGCTCTATGCTTTTCATCCATTCCCGGCATAAAAGACCGTTCGGCTTGCCAGTTAGCTTGTATCTCCTCTATATCCTTCCAGAATTTCACGGCCAATCCTGCCAGGTAACCTGCTCCTATTGCTGTGGATTCCAATATTCGGGGTCTGACTACCTTAATTCCCAGTATATCAGCCTGAAACTGCATGAGCAGGTTATTGACCGCCGCGCCTCCATCCACCCTTAACTCAATAGGTTCGATGCCGGAATCTGCTTTCATTGCTTCAAGGACGTCGTAGGTTTGAAAAGCGATAGCTTCCAGCGCTGCCCGGGCCAGATGCCCTGCTGTGGAACCCCGGGTCAGTCCTGCAATGGTGCCCCGGGCATATTGATCCCAGTGGGGCGCACCCAAGCCCGTAAAGGCCGGGACAAAATACACGCCTCCATTATAGGCAACTTCACCCGCTAACGTTTCTACCTCGAAGGAGTCTTTTATCAACCCGAGACCATCCCTGAGCCATTGTACTACCGATCCTCCGGTAAATACGCTTCCTTCTAAAGCGTAAATAGTACTATCTCCTAAGGACCAGCCAATTGTTGATAAAAGATTATGTTGAGAATAGACCGGTTTATGACCGGTGTTCATAACCATAAAGCAACCTGTTCCGTAGGTGTTCTTGACCATGCCTTTTCGGAGGCAACACCCTCCGAACAGCGCTGCCTGTTGATCACCTGCAACCCCGCAGATAGTGATTGGGCTGCCGAAAAGGGAGGGGTCTGTTTGACCATAGACCTCGCTTGAGCTTTTTACTTCAGGCAGTATAGCCCGGGGAACATCGAAAATCTCCAGAAGCTTATTATCCCAGTTAAGCTTGTTGATATTGAATAGCATAGTCCGGCTGGCATTTGTCACATCAGTAGCATGGACTTTTCCACCGGTGAGATTCCAGATCAGCCATGAATCAACGTTGCCAAAAGCCAGTTCGCCATGTATTGCTCTTGACCTAACTTCGGGTACATTATCCAGTATCCAGGCTAATTTAGTAGCGGAAAAATAGGCATCGAGGACCAATCCGGAACGTTCCCTGATCCCGGCCGTTAATCCCGCTGACTTCAATTTCCCGCAATGCTCAGAAGTACGGCGGTCTTGCCATACAATTGCCCTATAAAGTGGAATACCCGAGGATCGGTCCCAAACTATGGTAGTTTCACGTTGATTAGTAATGCCCAGGCCGGCGATCTCCTTAACATTGATCTTATTTTTTCTGAGCAGCTTTCGGGCGACTTCAAGCTGGGTATTCCAGATCTCTAAGGGGTCATGCTCCACCCAGCCTGGCTGGGGGAAATACTGGGTCAACTCCTCTTGGACCATATCTACAATCTGGCCTTTTTGGTCAATAAGGACTGCCCGGGAACTGGTAGTGCCTTGATCAAAAGTCAGGATATAGTTCACATTGCTGCTCATAAAACGGGATAGGGCCTCGGTATTAGGATAATAAACGGAAATAATATAAAAGGCCTGCCCAAGATAAGCAAGTTGAAAATAGAGACTACAATCCTTCTTATCCGAAGAATCCTACTTATAGGTCCTGGATATAAGCCGCCTACTACAACTGAGGCAGATTGTTGAAAGACCTTATTTTAAGGGAAGTTGTCTTTTACCAGGAACGGTGTCCGCCGCCGGAGCTTTTCCCGCCAGAGCTTCTGCCGCCGGTATTTCGACCGCCACTCGATGGGCGTCCGGTGCCACCTGGCCGACGTTCCCGACCACCGCCGCCACCACTATTACCACCACGTTCAACCCGGGGGCGTGCTTCATTCACCGTCAATGCGCGGCCTTTTAATTCCGTGCCATTAAGCTCTTTCATCGCCGACTGAGCTTCTTCTTTGGAAGGCATCTCTACGAAGCCAAATCCTCTGGATTCGCCACTATATCTATCTTTGATGATGGTTACCTTTTCTACTTCTCCGTAAGCCTGAAAGGCTTCTCGCAATTCCGCTTCAGTAGTTTCATGAGCAAGATTGCCTACATAGATATTCACTGTTTACTCCTTTGGTAAGGAACAAATATGGTTAGTTATACGCTATTGGGAAATCCCTACCAATGTACTTTCCCAATGCTCATTCACTGAACAAAATATCTCTCTTACCGGATACCCCATTTTGGTAATCTAGTTAATATGAGATATTAAACATAGGAAAAATACACGAGCATTGATTATTGTCAATAGATTATTGAATTATTTTTACGTTGACTTTAATAAATAGTTAAATTTGCCCAGATTAACTGCGTATCACTACCGTAATCAACTTTGACAATATTAAGGGATAGTCCTCTGCCCGGGATCGGTTTTACCTGCCCGTCCGATGAAGATGATAGTTAGAATAAGAATGGGCAGAAATGCTAAGCCTATACCCAAATACTGACCAGGATAGCATTCAAGGGCACCGGTTCCGATAATCACGAGAGAGTATGTAAATCCGGTAATCATTATGGCTGTGAGGGTTAACGTTCCCAGCCAAAGCCGGCAGGTATTACCTTTAAAGAAGAGATAGACGAAGACCAAGCTGACTATGGCGTTCAATCCATCGATAATCCCCAATGCAATCAGAAAGAATACCGCCTGGCTGCTCCAGCCGTCGGGAGGAGGCGAGGCTGGAAATCCCCAAATGCCCCTTCGAAATAGCATAATCCCCGCCCTAATCAATACAAAGAAGTGGGCAACTTGAAGCAATCCCAGATACCCAACCAGCGCTTTTAAATAATTAATTTTTCTGTATTCCAATTAAATCACCTTACTAACAGTAATGACTATTGAATTTGCCTGATCCTTCGCTGGCAATCCTCCCTTTCATCCATAAGGGTTAGCAGTTCTTCGATCTTGGCATCCCCCGTAATGACAGGGATAAAGCAACTGGGGATGAAAGAGATTTACCGCATCTACGACCATCTTCGCACTCATGGTATATGGGAGGTTCATTGGTAAAAAAGCATAATCTGTTTGTATAACCTTTTCATCAAATTCGAACATCAATGTACATTGGCCGATAAAGGTCATCACCAGGGATCCGGAAGCTGTGGAAATAGTATCCCTTTCGAATTGCTCCTGGGCAAAATTTAGCGATATAAGGTCTAATAAAGCTACGGATAATATCAGTACAAGCTCATTCATTTTATCATACTCTCTACTAAAAATTTCAGTTATTAAATTTTCCTTGTATTTATAAAATAAGATATTTCCAAAGGAACTCAAGCTTCTTTTAGACCGATCTGGTTTGTGGGCTAATCGAGTTTACGGATCGTGATAAGTCTATACGAATTGTGGATTATTCAGGGATATCGTACGGTGATCAGCGAATATACGTATAGTAAAACCCGGTCTTACCCTTTCTTTCTGCTCTTTAATACATTCAGAAAGCCCGATCTCCTTTATTCGGCGTCCGTCGGGGATCAAAACCTGGGGTATCCTTTGGCCAATTCTTCGATGCGGTAGCAGGGATAATCTTCGCAGCATGGACAAAGTTCGATATTCCGTTCCAGTACGCATTTACGGATAGAGCAAATAGGCGACCCGCAGGTCTCTTCCCGACAGATGCAAATACGTGCGGACCCTGCTAAAATTATTTGATCCGCACATTAATATGAAAAGCCTTTATATTGTGATATTAAGGGCATCTGGTCATTTAAGCTTGCTCCAAAATGGAAATAATTTAACTTTTGTATTGACAATATTAGTATTATATTTATTATAATAGTTAGTTATATATCTAAGCATAATCAGCATATTAATATTGTGTTATTTTAATTAAAAGGAGTTGGTATGAAGGAATTCAGTGAGCTTTTTTATAGTGAGTTACCTGGGTTAGCTACGCTTTCAAATTCATTTAAGATGATCCTTCATAGCACTGTAAAACATTCTGCTCAGGAAATCGAGAAATTTAAGCTTTTTGATGATCGGGAATTTCTACTGAAGGATCAGCTTAAAAGGAATATATTAAAACATATTCTGGAACTATCTAACTTATGGTACAGGTTTGCTGGAGGCAACAATGATCAAGAATGAAGATGCAAACAGCATTGAAATGCGAGCACAGTTATTTCGAGCATTAGGGCATCCTACCCGGCTTTTAATACTCAATCTTATCCGGATAAAACCCCGCCATGGTGAAGAACTTGCTGAAATACTCAATTTAAAGCCAGCTACGATTTCTTTTCATCTGGCCAAGCTCAGTGAGGTCGGATTGCTAAGCTCCCGTAAAGAGCAATACTACAATACTTATTCCTTAAAGTCCAATACTTTCAATAGGACCATTTCAAGCGCAGCGCTCTTACCCCGGTCTATTTTGCCTGACCGGGTCAATGAGGAAGCTTACCGGGAAAAGGTAATTAAAACCTTTATGAAACAGGGGCGGATAATCCTATTTCCAGCCAAGTTAAAGAAGCGTTTGATATTATTAGAGGAAGTAGTTCAGGCGTTCAAGGCGGGAAAGGAATACCGGGAGATGGAAGTGAACCGGATATTATTGGAGTTCAATGATGATGTAGCGACACTGCGGCGCTACTTGGTGGACTACAGTTTCATGAAACGGAAGCAAGGTATCTATTGGAAAGTGACTTCTTCATAAAAAAAGGCTTAAGGATCACAACTTGATTAGTAATAGTCTAACTGCCAGCACTAAATAGACCAGGACACTTAGCCAGGTAACTGTTTTATTAATCTTAGAATTCTGGGTCAATAATGTCCCCAGGAACCCAGCGGTCAAGCCGATTATTCCAAAAAGCAGTACTACCAAAACAATAAAGATAGTTCCCAGGGTCAACACCTGGAGGAGAAAGCTGCCCTGGTCCGGATTTACGAATTGGGGGAGAAAAGCCAGGAAGAAGAGGGCTACACGGGGATTGGTGATATTCATCAAGAACCCTTTTATAACCATTGCTGGTATCTTTGGAAAGGTATCCATAGAATTCCCCAAGAGGTTTTTCCGGTTCCTTATAGTAAGATAGCAAAGATACAGGAGGTAAAGGGCACCGGCGATCTTCAACAAATTGAAGGCTAAGGCGGATTTTTGGAAAACCAGGGAAAGGCCCAATGCTGCTGCCAACGTGTGTACTAAGTTACCCGACGCCAGCCCCATGGCAGTGGAGAAGCCTGCCTTAGGACCATACCGAATGCTCTGGGTAACTAAGAATACAATATCCGGTCCTGGCGCAAGAATCAACAAAATTGAGGCGGTAAGAAAGAGAAATAGAGTAGGGATCGAGGGTATAATCATTAAGGTAGAAGTTTATGGAGCACTATCATTTTCTTCATTTTAATTTCCCAATATTGGTTCCTAGTAAAAACCCGTAAAGGTCTTTTTCTATTAATCAACCGGATCGCTAATAAGATTAGCAATGAAGGCAAAGTCCGTGATCTCCATTCCAATATTCTTGTTTCGATAAACCAATGCAACAGGTTGCATTTCTTTCCCCAGAGGGTCGATCGCCAGTTTTATTGGAGGCATTATAAAGCTCTCCAAAATTTATTCAGACAGATGATTAACCGTCTATATTTCAAAAGAGAATCCTACTGTTGCGGTAAGGAAATGCAGCCAGTTCTTCACATAGCCATCACCCGGTCCCTGATCGTCTTCACTGGTTCCCACTGCGCCCCCTCCCAGATAACGCAAGTTAAAAAAAGCCTTTGCGGGTTCAGTGAGCGTTATTCCCATTCTCAAGCTGGCATCCAGTATCGCTCCTGTAATCTCTTCGTTACTGCCATTCAGGTAACTTATCGGGGCGTAGATGCCGTCACCTTCCAGAGCAACCCAATATTTATCCGAAAAGTACCTGGCGACCCTGATTTTTAAAACCGGTACTGGCCCCACATCCCTTTCGGTCCGGAATAACTCGCCGTCCAGAGATTCAAAGGAAATAGTAGCATTCCGAATCTGCAGGGAGAAACCCACTCCCAGATCCCAATCATCATTGGCGGCCAGTAATTCCCTTAAATAACTTAACCGGTAAAAGGGAAAACCATAGGTGAACTTAACCGGAGTCCCCATGGGGAAAACAAGTCCATTCACGATAAGATCATCCTCAAGAATTTCCCGGGTTTCGATCAAAAGAGGTTGATAAAGGAATATCAAAGTACTTTTAGAATCGAGGTCCAATTCCAGGGAAAACCGACTGGTGGCAAATAACACATCCTGTCCGCCCTCTTCATGATAAGGAAAATATGTACCATCTTTACTGAATTGTATTTTATGGGATAAGACCCCCAAGTATCCGAGTTCGGCTACGGTTTTTAAGCGGGGATAGGTTTCCTGGCTATGAGCAATAGTAAATACTGTCAAGCACATTATGATAATACAAATCAAGCGTTTCATGATCATCATCCTTCATCCTCCTGTTCATTTAGGTAATTGGTTAGCTAAGTGTTTTAGGATAACAGCCATTGTTCGGCTTGTTCGACCTTCTCGAAGATCCGAAAGATGTTTCCCCGATTGGTTTCCAGGCTCATCTCGTTGAACATTCGGGACTTTTCCTGATCTGAGGAAATCACTAAAGCTGCTTTTATCCTATAATTACTGAATTTCTGCAAGATCTCGCCAGCCTCTCTGGAACTCAAATCAAAGAAGCCCGGAGTCAGGTTTTCTGCCCGGAGAAGGATCAAGTTAGTATTATGATTGGCGCATTCATTAAGAAGTTCCATAATCTGCAGAGGACTGCTTAGTAGTCTCTTTCCGATGGGACCTCTCAGATAGCATTGCTCTGCCCTTTTGACCAATTCAAGTTCCATTATTGACCTTTCAATGTTTAGAAATGTTTAATATTCATATTTTTATTAAAAGCCCATGATTATCTGCTAAGCTTTTATCAAGGTCCAGATTCCGATACAGACAAAACCGACCCCTGCGATATAATGCAAGTGCTTTTCACTGAGAAAACGGGAGATAAAACTACCCGCCAGAACCCCTATCCCTGCAGCTAATATCAGAGCTAAAGAAGCTCCTAAGAAGACGGTTATATTATTAGTTTCCTTGTTGGCAGCAAAAAGCATGGTTGCAAATTGTGTTTTGTCACCCAATTCTGCCAAAAAAATCGATAAAAATACTGTAGTTGCCAATTTAAAATCCACGTTTTCTCCTTCCCGTACCGATTAATATTAACCGTTTTTAAAAAAAACAAAAGGGATTACTAAAATGGTCTGAAAAAGTAACTATGATAATGTGAGATCTCATAGGGCGCATTGAAAAGCAATTCCGGTGGGATCCCCATTGCTTTGGAATAATAGGGGTCTATTGCGGCAGCTTGTTCCCGCAGGGAAGTTGCCATATCGTTATCACCGGATGCCCATTTGATCTTTGCCAATAATTCCAGGGTAAATGCTTTCATATAAGCAGAAGGTTTAGTTGCAAGGAAGCGGTTTAGGGCTTCTTCCGCCAATGGTAGTGAAGCTTCTAAACGGGTTTCATCCATCATTGCAGTCATCATATAGTAACGGCCAATATCCAGGATCAGCAGGGATCTCGAGGGGTCAGCCTGGATGGCTTTTTCCATATATTCCAATCCTTTTTCGGTATTATCCTGATGGAAAAAAGTTTTGCCCAGCTGGGCCAGGTAATCAACCTGATCCGGATGCTCTTCTACAAGGGTTTGCCAGTATTCTACACGGTCAGCTTCATCGGGGAGGATCAATTCCCTTGCCTGTGCTCCTAAAAATGGGTCCTCTTTTTCTAATTGAATCACGTAGCTCTCCGCCCGAACGGGATCGCCACCGAGTTCAACAGGAAGGCTCAGCGTTTCTACTAAAAATAGCTTTGCTTCTAAGTAGTCAGGTTTAAGAGCCAGTACTGATTCAAAGGATGCAATAACCTCCCCTACCCGGTTCAGAACATCGGGCTGATTACCCATCAAGGCAATATAGGCTCTGAAAAACTTGAAATAGCTATCAAAATAAGCATAAATAACATTATCCGGTTCATTCTTTATTGCTTTACTGATACTTGTTTGGATATCATCCAGATTGTCGAATAATTTTCGGGGATCCCCTAATCCGATGTGCATTTGGGTACGGGCATATTCGAACCAAACCGGAGCCACTGTGGAATCTTCAGCTATGACATTCTCCAATAGGATTAATGTCGAATCGGCTTTCCCTTCCATACGCATGGCATAGGCTTGCTTAACGGTTTCATTATAGTCTGCATTAGAGCATGACCAAATAGTCAGACACAGAAATAGTATCGGAATAGAGAGCAAGGTTAAACTCAGGTTTTTGTTCTGAAACAGGTTGAACAACATTTACTACTCCTTGGTTAAATAGTTGAAACAAATCGTTTAATTATCTTTTAATTGAATAAGATTACACATACCCGCTGACCTTCTGATGAGTAAAAAACTCTACGGGTTCCGATTACAATAAAAGTATGCAATAGCTTATATATTGCAAGGTTAATAATCCTACTTTTTATTTTGAGAAGCTGTCCGGCAAAAGATTCATGGAGATGATCTTGAGGTAGCCCATGTATGGCTTATTGAAATTCACCCATTTTTTCACTATTTTTTTCCCGAAAAGCTTTACCAGTGATGAATTGATAGAGGGAAAGTAAACCCTCCGATGCAACCTTGTGAATAGTGCACCACAAGTTCGGAAGAATATATTAATAGCTTCATTGAAGGCGTTAGCATAGGAATAGAAATCATTAAAGCATTCTATCATTCCTAGTTGGAGTTCTGCAGGAGTAAGGTTTTTGGGTTGAAAGACCACATGTAGTGCATCATAGAAAGCCCAGTTTTTATGCAGTAACCGTCCATCAGCTTCGATCTGTTTATAGAAAACCGTTCCCGGCAGTGGGGTGAGAATAAGGTATTGAACGCTTGATAATCCGCTTTCTTTGCAGAACCGGGAGGTGGTCTGGAAGATATCCTTGTCATCAGAATCACTGCCGAACATGAACATACCATGCACATCGATAGCATTCTGGTTAAAAACCCGGATAGAATTTTTGATATCTTCAACCGTCTGTGATTTCTTGATCTCCTTGAGACTTTCCGGGTTTATCGACTCGAATCCGATATAGACGGTTTGGCAGCCAGTTTCCTTCATTTGGTTAACTAACTGGGGGTCACGGGCTACTTCTGCCCTAAGCTGGCAGGACCACTTTAGCTTGGGATTGTAAGCATATATCTCATCTAACAGTTTTCTGGTACGGTTTTTATTTACTACAAAATGATCATCTACAAAGAAATACCGATTTTGACCCTGGGCTTTGATCTCGTCCATAACGTTTTCGATACTACGGATACGATAGCCTCGACCGAACATTTCGGTGACCGAGCAAAAAGTACAGTTATAAGGACAACCCCGGGATGTCATAAGTGGATAAACCTTGATTCTCTGATAATTTTTAATCAACTTAAAATCGGGTATAGGCACATTGTCTAAGTCCTTCAGGCGGTCGCCATAGACTATTTTTTCGGGGAACTTACCGGCAAGAAGGTCCACAAATTTTATTTCCCCCTCTCCGACGAAAACCTGGTCAAAATGATCAACTACGTCATCCGGTAACATAGATGCGTGAATTCCCCCTATAATTGAATGGGAAGGCAATCCCCGTGCTTCACGAAGATCCTTATATTGTTTGGCAATAGCCTTACCACGGTCAATTGTAGCTGTCATGCAGCTCAAGCATAAAATATCTGCCTCCAACAGCTCCGCGATCCTCACTTTTCGACCAAGTATATTCTCGTTCAGAATTGCCACCTTATAACCAGCATTCTTTGCAATTGTTCCCAGGTAAATTGGGCCCAGCATTGGGATAGTCATGAACTGGGCAAAAACATTAGAATATGAACCCAGAGGTTCTACAAATACTACATTTATATCTTTGGAATCATTCATTATAAGCTCCTATCTTCTCATTTTATTATTCAGGTGTTCAAGTATCATTAGGGCTGCACCAAAAACCACAAAAGACATTGGCCACAGCTTGATTGATACGGTATAAACCATTGTAAATATTATAAATAAACCTATAAAAGAAATCGCAAATATCAGAAAGATAAGCT
>JAFGGQ010000062.1 GCA_016930435.1 bacterium | reverse complement strand
TTCAGAATAAAATTTGCATTTTTTTGTACAATTCGTGGATACTCATAAATACATGTTCATCAAATATAACTTATATTCAACATTATCAACTGCATTTTACGGGATTATATACTGATTTTCATTTTATATGGATATTAGTAACAAATTGCTACTATTTTTTTCTTGACTAAAGGGTATTTGGCTTTTATCCTTTATCATTGCTAAAGAAATGCCAATCATTATTAATAAGGAGTAAAGAAATGAAGGAATTTACCGACCTGGCGCTCAATATCGCCAGGGAAGCAGGAGCGACCTTCGCCGACATGCGCTTTGTTGAGGAGCGGCAAAACCGGGTATATGCGGTACGCCGATCCCTTAAGCTGATCGACGAGACCGAGAGTTCCGGCTATTGTGTGAGGGTGCTTATCAATGGTGCCTGGGGATTTGCCTCCAACACGCTGCTGACCAGGGAGCAGGTAATCAAGACCGCTCAATTAGCCGTGGCTACGGCAAAAGCATCGGCCAGGGTTCCCAAAGACCTTCCGGCCCAAATGGCCCCGGAAGAAGCTCATGTTGAAACACTAAAGGGACCATGCGTGGAGGACCCATTTCAGGTTCCCAATAAGGAAAAAGCCGAGCTTTTGCTGAATGCTCTGGATAATATGCTCAATGTCCAGGGTGTAGTAATGGCCTGGGGCTACCTCCAGTTCGTAAGGATGCACAGGGTGATCGCCAATAGCGATGGCAGTTACCTGGATATGACGAATTTCTTTGCCAATCCAATGCTTTCCGCTACTGCCGTTGTGGGAACCGAATCGCAGTCCCGCAGTTATCAGGGCGGCGCCCGGCAAGCCGGTTATGAGTTCATACGCGAAGCGGATATTCTTGGCAAATCCGCCAAATGGGCTGAGGAGGCGGTTATGAAATGTCAGGCGGAAGATAGCCCGGCAGGTATTATGGACCTGGTGCTGGACCCCGACCACCTCTCACTGACGATGCACGAGTCGGTAGGTCACCCTACTGAACTGGACCGGATCCTGGGTTGGGAAGCCAATATGGCCGGAAGAAGCTTTCTCCAACCGGAAATGGTTGGCAAGCTCCAGTACGGCAGCGAAAAGGTAAACTTCACAGTAAACAATACACTTGACGGTGGACTGGGAAGCTGGTTTTATGATGACGACGGGGTTCAGATGAAAAAATTCCCGATCATTAAGGATGGCATTCTGGTCAGCCTGGGTACTACCCGAGAGACCGTGCCCCTTATCGGTTGGGAGCGTTCCAATGGCTGTTGCCGTTCTGACGGCTTCAACCATTTTCCTATCAACCGTATCCCCAATCTCTATATGGAACCCGGCCCGGATGACGAGGTTACTCCGGAGAGCCTGATTTCAGGTGTGGACAAGGGGATTTATATCGAGGGACAGGGTAGTTTCTCTATCGATCAGATGCGGAACAACTTCCAGTTTGGGGGCGATCTCTTCTGGCTGATCGAGGGAGGGAAGAGGACCAGGCCCCTTAAAAAGGTTACTTATCAAGCCCAGACCCGCCAGTTCTGGGGGAGCTGTGATGCCATAGCCGGTCCCAAATTCTGGAAGGGCCATGGGGTTATGAACTGCGGCAAGGGTGAACCTATGCAGGTAATGCGAATGACTCACGGCGCAAGTTACACCCGTTTCAGAAATATCAGCGTTGGAGGTGCAAAGTTATGAGAACGAAAGAGCAGATAAGGGAACTCCTGGACAGCGTTCTGGGCAAGGTAAATGCACCACACGCGCAGGCGGAATATTATTATGAAAATGATCTGGCCAGCCGGTTCGGGGAGAATGCCATCACCCAGAATACGGGAGGGGCCGAGGAGAATATACGGCTGGTAGTAGCTTATGGACAGCAGCACGGCAGTTCCATTACCAATAAAATGGACGGGGAATCGTTATCCAGAATGGTAGCTCGTGCTGAGGATATTGCCCGGACGTCACCCCCCGACCCGGAGTATCTTCCCCCTGTGAAACCTCAAACCTATCCGGAGGTGCCCCAACGGTTTTTTGATGAAGTTACCGGTATCGAGCCGGCAGACCTGGCGGATTACATTAATTATGTTGTTCAACTTGCCAGGGGTGCCGGCTTTAAGGCAAGCGGATTATACGAAGCAAAATCTAATATTCAGGCAGTGGCTAATTCCGAAGGATTGTTCGCCTTCGATAAGTCCACCGGATTGGATTACTCAACTACAATTCACGGGCCCCGGGGTAGTGGACACGCCTCCGCAAACAGCGAATCTGCCAAGCGCATAAACCCTCATGAGCTTGCTCAAAAGGCATTTGATAATGCAAAGATGGCCCAGAACCCGGTGGATATTGAACCCGGTGATTATACCGTGATATTCGAACCACAGGCGGTAACGGATCTGCTGGGATTCCTGCTTTATAATATGTCCCAACGAGATGCCGACGAAGGCACAACCGTTTTCGGCGGGAAAGTGGGCGAAAAAATGTTCTCCGATAAGGTGAATATCGTCACCCGAATAGATGATCCCGAACTGCCCGTACCACCATTCGGTGAAGACGGACTGGCAGTTAAGCATACTGCCTGGGTGGAAAAGGGAGTGGTGAAACGCCTTCGCCATGATCGGTACTGGGCCTCACAGAAAAACACCGAACCCGATCCTTTGCTCTATCCCCTGTTCATGGACGGCGAAGACCAGACAGTAGCCGACCTTATCGCTAAATGCGACAGGGGACTGCTCCTGAAAAGGCTGTGGTATATCCGGTATGTGGACCGTAAAGAATTGCTGCTAACCGGGATGACCAGGGATGGGATCTACCTCATTGAGAACGGGAAAGTAGTATCTCCGGTGATTAATTTAAGGTGGAACGAATCGCCTGTGGTCTTTCTGAAAAATGTGGTAGCCATGAGCCGGCCGGAGCGGGTGAACGACTATGCTAAAGTTCCCGGGATCATGAGCACAGGTTTCACCTTCAGTTCCAAGACCGAATCGTTGTAAGCAGCTTCGTTAATTTGTAGTGTATTATCTGCAGAGGGGGAGCCATAGGAGCTTTTCCTTTTCATATTATATTTTCACCCTTTAGATGAAATTTCCTGGTTTGGGATTATTTTTCAAAAGCGTAGTTTACAGCAAACTTAGGAGGTTTCGCCACTGTTTTTTTATAGTTAACGCTGAATACAGGTCCTCCCATGCAATCCATTGGAATGTTAGTATATTTAGCTTTTTCTTCTAAATTTTGATATTTAATATGTAATTTTGATTTTTTCAT
>JAFGGQ010000061.1 GCA_016930435.1 bacterium | reverse complement strand
GTAAATACTCAGAGATGAATGATAAGATCAGATTACTTGTGTTCCTGATAACCTGGCTTGTAAGTATTAACGCGTTCAGCCAGACCATATTCGATCTTTCCTATGTTCATGGTGGTTCATTAAGCCAGGCTACTGTCATTTTCGACATGAATGGTGATACCCTACCCGATTTTGCTACTGCAAATAAGAGAAATTTATACATTGTTAAAAACCTGGGTGGTGGCGCTTTTGTTGAACATGATTCTTTTTGGGTGGATATCTCAAATGGTTTTGGAAGCCATGATTTCAACGGCGATGGCTTATTGGATTTTACCATTGCTCAAAGGGATGGCTCTGTTTTCGACAACTGGATCAATACTGGCAGCTCCAGTTTTATTCCGACTAATTCGGGAAATGAATCCGTAGGCGCTACCAGAAATGTAATCTATGCCGATTTCAATAATGATGGATTCGCTGATTCATATCACAGCGCTTCCGCATTTCAATTCCTGAGGGAAGGCAATCAGTTCCACCAGGGTACCGGTATGGGATTATTCGGACCGGATATAATCGAAACGATTCTCGATCCTCCTATCCCGGGATTCTGGTATGATAGCTTAGTTCACCCTGATTACGGGCCGCAATACTGGTCGGCAAAACAATCCAAAGGGGTGATCGTCCGCGACCTGGACCTCGATGGGAAAGCGGATATTGTCAATGCTGTCTATTGCGACCTCGGATTTCAACCGGACACATTTACTACGATGTGGGTGAACCAGCAGGAAAGAGGCCTGTTCATTTTAAGAAATAATTCCACTGCTGGATTGATCCGTTTTGAAGAAGTGTCACATCCGGCTCTTGGATCAGACGCCCACGGAAATGACTCTACTTTCTGGAATCCCTATGGGGCTGTCCCCCTTGATTATGACCGGGATGGGGACTTCGATCTAATTATAGGGGGAACCACCCGACAAAATGAGGATACTGATCTGATAAGGTTTTATGAAAATATCTCGATCCCCGGTACGGTTCAATTTATAGAAAAGACATCTGAAACAGGGCTTGAATACATTAACGAGCTTTCTGTGAGTGTAAAAAGACTGCTAAATTATGCAGCCGGGGTTCCCATCGATTACAACAATGATAGCTGGACGGATATCATCTTCATCAATCGAAAGGATGGTGCTTCAACCTTTGCGCCGTATGCGTTTTTATTCAGGAACAATGGCGACAACACCTTTTCCCTTATCCCTTTCGAGGAGCATGGTCTGGGTGGAGTATCCGGCGGTAGAGATATTAACATCGCTGACTTGAATCAGGACGGTAGAATGGATGTAATCATCAGCGACGGCACAGTCGGAGGGTATGAAGGCACCGATTCCACGCTGGTCTATATAAACCATAATCCCGATAGCAATAACTGGATTCAGTTTGATATCAAAACTTTGGAGGGAGGAACCTGGGCGTTCTTCTCTACAATCAAGATTTACCCACATGGGACACTCGAACTTATCGGTATGGATGACATCAGGACGGACCTGTGTTACCGCTCCAAGAGGTACCCGGTGCTGCACTTCGGTTTGGGGGAAGTTGACACTGTGGATGTTGAGATATTCCGTAATGGAACCCATTTTTTTGCCTATGTTTTACCAGCAAACCAGGTCCATTATCTCTATCTGGATGAGTTAGCAACCGGTCTGGAGGAGGCTATAAGTATTCCGATCTCCTATTCCATTTCAGTTTATCCCAACCCCTTCAATTCAGTTTGTAAAATTGCTATTATAGGAGCCATTCATGAATTGTCCCTATTAAGCATTTTTGACATACATGGGAGATTGGTTTATAGATCCACCTTAAATTTCGGCATATCCTCTAAAGACAAAAAACCGACGTTTAACCTTGATGAAAGTGGGTATAGAATACAGGAATTAAAATGGATACCCGAACCAAACCTGAGCAGTGGTGTTTATATCATTAAAGCAGAATTCGGTTCCAAATCAAATTTAAAACAAAAAACCATTTACCTAAAGTGAGCAACAATGAAAAACACCAAGATCATTTTACTCATACTTATATTAATTAGCGGACTTGCATTTGCAGCACCTGACACTTTGGATTTGATCAGCTCGGTCCCAGGCGCTGCCTGCAATTGCGTGGAGTATGCACATGGCCGGTTATACGTCGGGGCAGGCAATACTTTCTTCGTTTATCAAGCTAATGACCCAGCCAACATGGAGCTTCTCGGATACCAGAATTTTGTGTCATTGATCACCCACATTATAGTAAGAGAGGATAGCATGGTTTTCGTGGGGGCTAATCATGACGCCATTTATGCGGTCGATTGCTCGGAACCCGGTTTCCCGGTGAGGGCCCGTTACCGAATGCCCAATACTAATCAGTACGTATCTGACCTGGAGCTGACTCCCCCCGATACCCTTTGGCTGTCCGACAACAACAGCCTCAAGAAAATGCTGTTTGAGGGGGACACCTTCACGGTAATCGAGCAATACCTTACCCTATCCCGTATTGCCGGCGCGGGATTCCGGGATTCACTGGCAGCGGTCACCCGCCGCGCGCTGCTCCTGGGTTATGTAGATCTGTACAACCGCTCAGGGGGCGGCTTTACCCATATTTGCACCTTCAGTGACAGCAGTTTAAAGCAGGTATTCGACGTCTATTTCGCCGATACCAGGGATGATATTCTCTATGTAATGGGAGGCAGTTCGAACGCAGGATTGACCAGTACTTTCTTTGCTCTCCAACTTATTGATGATTCATTCCATGTGGTTTATTCCGATACCTTTGTAGGTATTCCCGGATTTTCAGCGGCTTGTATCATGAAAATGGACTCCCGAAACGATACCCTGTTTTTAGTTACTATGGCAGCTCTCTCAGAGGGAGAGGGCACCTGGTCTACCTGCCCCGTGATGGATGCCACCTGTCTCCCTGATTCACTCCCCACTCTATGTAATTTGATACCCGGCCTGTGGTTCTTCGATGTTGCCATCCATGATAGTCTTCCCGCCCTTGCCATCGCCTCGGAATGGGTGGGTGTACTCTGGACCAGTTTCGCCGATCTCTCCGTTCGGGATGATACTATTAGAACTTATCCCACCGGTGGTTGGGGAATGCACTCCTATGTCTTTGGCGGTGATACCCTCTACATAGCTATGGAGGGATATGGCGTTGGAATTTACGATGTTACTGACAAAACTGCGCCGGAGTTTATCGGGAGAATACCGGGTGAATTTGCTCTGGACCTCGCTTTTCTCGACTCTATTCTGTGTCTGGCTAAAAGCGAAAAATTCTATTTCTTCAATTTAGCCCCCTGGTGGGATGGCGGGGAGATCGAACCCCTGGATACCTTCGCAATACCGGCTGTTATGTGGGAAACGCACGCCGCCCTTTGCATGGACTTTCTGTTCCTGGAATCCGGCACCTTGCTGGCGCTAGGGCAGAATGATGAAGGCGTTAATATTGTTGACCTTGACGATATACCAGATATTTATTCTCATGCCCTGTTTTATAATAACACCAGTCCGGTCGATATACACTGTTTCGGAGATACTATGTTTATTCTGATGGATGATTCACTGCACATTGCGCGTTACTTGGGTGACTCACTCCAGGATATATTCAATTATCGGCTTACCGGTGAGGGCAAAGCGCTTTGCAGGGAAGGGAATTTACTGGCGATAGCTTGTGCTATGGCCGGAGTGTTCTGGTATAATTGGACCGGTGACAGCCTTATCGAGATCGGCAGTTGGGGGCTTTTTATGGGGGTGCAGGATGTGGGATATTTTGATAGTCTGCTATACCTTGCCTGCGGTAATAGTGGATTATATGTTCTTGATATAGGGGATTATCCCCCGGCAGATAATGTGGGCTGGTTTCCAGGTACCCAGGGGTGGCAGAACATCCAATACGGCTGCCAGAGCGTGTCATTCGGGCCGGATAGCACCCTTTATCTCAGTGATTTCCACGCCGGTTGTTTTCTCCTGGAGCCATTTAACCGCCCGGTAATCATGGTAGAGGATAGAACTCCCCAAATTACACGTAACCTAAACATTGAAATCTATCCAAATCCATTTAATACCCAATGCTTAATCTCCATGCTGCCCGGTTCTGAAATTAAGATCTATAACTTGAATGGAAAAATCGTTGATGTAATAAACCCAATATCCCCGGCAAAGCAATCAGGTACAGGCTTTGTCACCTGGAATCCAAATTCAAATATTTCTTCAGGGGTCTATATTGTGAGTATCCTTACCGAACATCAGGAGATAAAAAGAAAGGTGGTTTTTCTTAAATGATAAATAGATACTCCTATTGTCTTTTCGTGATAAGTAAATATCGAATAAGCCTTATTTAGTATAATTGTATTGACACTTCCCCTTTTAAAAGCTAAATTCTTACAAATAACTATCTCTTTAAAAACAGTAAGGAAAGGATTTCAAATGAAACGAATTTTGGTAGCCCTTGGTATTTTAGTATTTATAGGCCAAGTTTACGCTGGCTGGGAACCCGAATATAACTGCAAATTTGATGGTGATATTGCGCCTTTGTTTGCAGGCGGTATGGAAGATGCTAAACCCAGGTTCTATGACCTTGATACGGATGGCGACGCAGACCTGCTATGGGGAGTTGACGATGGATATATTAAGCTTTGGGAAAATGTAGGCACTGCTTCAATACCCGACTGGAGGATGAGAGATGAGCACTGGGGAAATGTTTCTCGAGAGTACGATGCTTGCCCTGCATTGGGTGATCTTGATGACGATGGTGATCTGGACCTCATCCTCGGTGGTTGGAATGGGCAGATGGCATACTATGAAAATACCGGCGGAACAGCACTCTACCCCGAATTTACCCTGATCGAAGATTACTTCCTGGGATATGATGGAGTCTATGGGGCAAAACCCTTTCTGGCAGATATTAATGCCGATTCTGATCTCGACCTCTTCATTGGGGATTCAAGGGGTAAGATAGCCTTTTATGAGAACATTGGAACTGCAGATTCGTTCGATTTCACGCTGGTCGATTCTGAGTTTGTGGTACTCGACCCAAATCATGTTAATCCTTGTCTCTTTGACATTGACCTGGATGGTGATTTCGATCTTGTTATTCAACAAGGTAATGATTTTCACCTGGTTAAAAACATTGGGAATGCATCGAATCCAGTCTGGGATACCCCGGATGATTCATATTTTCCGCATACGCCTTCTTCAGTTGGAGGGGTTGCTATCTGGGACTTGTTCAATTCAGGGTTACCAGCATTGGTGATGGGTTCGGATATCCACTTAGATTATTTATATACTAATACTGGAACCATAAATAGCCCAACATGGGAACAAGCGCCCTGGCCCTGGGAAACTATCGAAACTTCCTATTCAACCCATATTGCTATGGCTGATCTGAATGATGATAACCTCCCTGAAATGCTACTGTTCGGGTATCATTATAAACTGGGTCTAAGGAATATCGGTACTGCCGGCGACCCTGACTGGACGGTCGATTCCAGTCTTGTGGATGGTTTATGGGGAGCTTCCGCAGACCCTGCTTTCGGTGATCTGGATAGCGATGGCGATCTGGATATAGTAATGGGCGGGATTGGCGATTCCCTGAGATATTTTGAGAATATTGGCGATCGATGTGTCCATAATTGGGCGGCCCCGGTAACCGGATGGTTCGGAATATCCCTGGGAAATCACTTAGGTCCTGCGCTGGTGGATATAGACTCCGACAATGACCTGGACCTTTTTGTGGGAACAGCTTCTGAGAGCTTATATTTCTTTGAAAATACTGGTGATTCAACAACCCCTAATTTTTCCAGTGGAGTGTATTTAAGTGAATTTCCGGAGACACCATGGTGGGGGCCATTGTACCGGGCAAACTTATGCTTTGAAGATTTCGACAATGATGGGGATTATGATCTCTTTACCGGTGCAAGCTTTGACGAACACAAACTTACATTTTGGGAAAATACGGGTGATAGTACTGCCCCGGAATGGGGGGTAAACTTCGTTGAAGATTTTCTTGAAAATTCGACCGGAGGATTATATGATGTTTGTTTCTGGGATTACAACAACGATGGGGTAAAAGACTTGATCTGCTCCACGGTATTTGGCGGTGTTCTGGTGTACCTCTGGGATGGACCGCTCAAGGTAGCAGAAAGAAAGAACATACCGGGTAAATTTGAGCTTCTAACATATCCCAATCCATTCAACTCTGCGGTCTACATCACCGCGCCGGCGGGGGCGGGAATTGAGATTTTCGATGTTAATGGCAGACGCGTTTCTGTCATTGCGAGGCCGAAGGCCACAGCAATCTCATCGAATCAAGGCGATTACTTCGTCGGGCAAAGCCCTTCTCGCAATGACGCGAAAGACGAATTCGTCTGGCAACCCGACAAAACCATCGGTTCCGGCGTCTACCTGATCCGTGCAAAAATCGGGGAAAAAAGCATTACGAGAAGAGCGGTGTATTTAAAATAAGCTGTAAGCCTCAGTTTTCTATTCATGAAGAAGACAAGCCACTAATTCACAAATTGAAACTCAGGGGAAAATAGAATCCAGCCAAGCTATATCTGAATTTGTCTTGATTATTGTATTCTTGGCAACCCACCTAAATGAGCCTTTCTATAGGACAGCTCATTGAGTTGAATTATCCCGTAAAATGCAGTTGCAATTAACTATAATGCCTGAAACACCGAAAAACAGTATATTAGAATATAAACTTCAGAATAAAATTTGCATTTTTTTGTACAATTCGTAATACTCATAAATACATGTTCATCAAATATATAATTTATATTCAACATTATCAACTGCATTTTACAGGATTATTCACCCGTCTCCAGATAACCCTCCTCGTTGAACATTATCCAGTAACCCTTGCCGGGTTGGAGTATGGTTTCCGGAATATAACCCGTAATACTTGTATCGAAGCCATAGACCGGGGTGACCATCAAACCGGGGGGATCGGTCTCCAGATCGTCCACCGCAACAGAAAAAACCGGGGAGCCTAACAAATTCCAGCCCTTGGTTAAACCGCGGCGGATACTGTACACAATCATACCTCCCACATTGTAGGCAGTATCGCGGTCGGAATAGACCCAGTAACCGTAACCAGGCTGGATTTCCTCCGCGATCACATAGCTATGACTCACCGGATTAAAGGAATATATATCCCCTATTTTGGTGGGGAACAGCGCTTCCATTGTCCAGCCCTGCGGGATCACCGGTAAGGAGATAAGGTTCCAGTTTTGCTCTAAATGAAAGTTGAATATTCCCAGTTCCGGTTGGGCAAATTTAATGATTATCTCTTCGTAATCATTGAAATGGTAATTTCTTGCGGAATGCATCTCCATGGAATCATTAATAGTGATCCACCCTCCGGGGAGGAAATCGGGATTCCATTCAAGGTATCCATCACCGGCTGTTGGTAGTAACCAGATGGCCGGGATAGCATCCGGGGGTTTTATGTCCCTGACCAGATTGTTTATATAGGGGTAATCCTCATCGTTAATAAAGAAGGTGCCTTCCGCTTCGGGATAGGGCCTTGGAAGGGCTATGATATCCATTCCCGGATCGAAACCCGGGGAAGCCCCTTCACCCAAACCGAATGTCAGAGTCCGCTGAAGGGCTCCGGAATTATCGAGCACCCTTAAATCCATAAGCCAGACCGGAATGTTCCAATCCACTATAAAAGATCCATCAATCAGTTCGGTTGATGCCCCCTCATTTAGGGTAACGGATAACAGGTCGAGGATAGAGTATGAGGCTTCGATAGCAGCGGGATCTACCTGGAATTTTATAAAGCTGAATATCCCGCTCTCGGCGGAAACCGGGCTGCCGCTTATTAGAATATTCAGAATACCGCCATCGAATGAAAAAAGGTCAGTGGTCCATCCTTCCGTGATCGCGCCGGTGAAACTGCATCCGACGGGTATGATTACCCCGGGATCTATGTTCATTAAAATATGAATGGATTCCACAGCATAGCTTCCCAGGTTTTGAATGGTCAGCGGAATGCCTACAGTATCTCCGGCAGAGCCTGAGGTATCCGGAAGCATTGAGGTAGCAGCGAATATAGTAAAATCCCAGGTAAAGGGTCTGAACTGGAGGCTGTTTGCGGGGCAAATATGGGGGCGGTCCTTTGCCTGTATTAAACTCACCTCTACCCGTTCACCCGGCGAGAAGACCAGTCCGTGGTTTTCGGCGGGTAAAAGCAGGACTTCCCCATCCCATTCGAACACCGAATCGCTCCAGGCGAATGTATCCGAATTAACCGTTAGTATCACCGTAGCGGGATTGACCCCGGACAGGTTATCGTTGATATGAACGGAGATATCGGGGCTGGTCTCGGAGATCATAGCCCCATTCGGCGGTAATGGCATCGAGGCGATAGGACCGGTGATATCCACGGCATAGTACCATGTAAATTCATCGCTGTTGGGGCTGCAATAATCGGGGCTATCCTCCATTTCCAGTGTAACTGTGAGTGTTTCTCCATCGGTGAAGATCATCCCTGCGCTGGGTGGATAGAATTGAATCAAATCCCCTTCCAGTGTAAGTGATGCATCGGCGAAGGAAAAGCTTCGTCCCTGTATATTGAAGCGAAAAGCGGACAAGTTCAATCCGCTCAGTGAATCTCTTACGACCACTGTAACCGGGCTTCCGGGGCAGGAGGTGATCCTTCCATTGGCGGGATATGGGAAAATAGCGATTGGTGGTGCGAGGTCGATAGTAAAATTCCACAACAGCATTTCCTCGAGCGGATTGCCCAGGCTATCCTCGGCAGCGAGCAGTGCTACCTGCACCTCCTGGCCGTTTTCCCATGGGACAGATGGTGTAAAGGTGAGATATTCGCCGTCATAATTCAACTCGTCATCGCTGGGTTCATACAGGAAAGCATCCACCGAAAGGATGATCGATGCGGGGTTAACTCCTCGCGGGTCAAAGAGGGTAAGCAGTATATCCTGTTCCGGGCAAGCGCTATAGGTGTCCGGCATGGGGGCAACGATCTCTGCTTCTGGGCCGCTTACATCCAGGTAGATCAAAGTAGTGTGGTATGCTATGGCTGGCCGGTTATCGGAGAACAAGCCGAGTGTGCAATATCCGCCCCTGGTGAATCCTTCGGCGAGCACTCCCTCGCCGGGGGCTAACCAATCACCTTCAGAATCGCAGTAATTATAATAGATATGCCTGTTTATAGCCAGGTAATCCAGGCCGTTCATCCATACAAGGTGGACTCCCCCGTCGTTATCCACAGCGATCATCTTACCCATACTTGCATTTTGCTGATAATCATACCAGGATGTTCCCACGGTAAGGCCGGGTGACAGCAGGAGTGTATCGGCAGGAGGAGTTTCAAGCAGTTGATCAGCGGGGATTTTGAGGTATTTGATATCATTAAGGGTCCAGGTGCCTTCAGGGACAGGGTCCGTAACCGCCCCGCCGGCATCCCGGTCGCTCACATAAATAATATGCAAGAATCCATTTACCAGAGCGCTCAGGGATGCCCAATGCTCGCTTTTGCAGTTGCCTGCTGTGGCTCCGGGGGATGGTGTTCGGGTGAGGTTATGGGGTTCTTCCCAGTTCAAACCGCCATCGGTGGAAACTGCTGCACAGATATCCCCGTTATTCAGACCGGTAGCGGATACATCAAGCGTGTCGAACTGAGTCCAGGTACAATATAGATAGCCGGAGGAGGGATCCACCCCGATATTGGGTTTGCAGACCGTTCGGTTCCAATTTCCAGGATCGGTCACATCGTACCATCCATCGGCGACTTCACTCAGACCGGCAGCTTCTGACCAATGCCAGATCTTGGCTGCTGAGGGCCCAATATAGCTTAACAACTCATCAAAATATACTACATTGAACACGATGTGCAGCTCGTCCTCGTAATCGTAAATGGCGTCAAGATCACAGTAAGCCCGGAATGTATCCGCGAGGAAAAAGGCGGTCGTGTTGATCCTGGTAGCAAAATCCCAACTTAGGCCGTCAGTAGATTCCACATAAACCACGTCGTTATTATAATCATCCAGGGAAGAACCGCTGAAGGACCTGGGCCGGGTATAAACAATTGCTACTTTATCGGACACCGGTGAAGCTGCGACCACCGCAGAGATGGTCGAAATTGAATCCACCAGTGCCATAGCGTCGAAGGTACGGCCCCCGTCATCTGAGCGGAAATATCCCAGCATCTGGGGTTCAACAGCCAACTCCAGATTCTCCATGGCGACCACATGAACCCGGTCATTACGGTCAACCGTGGCATGAGGCCATATCATCATCGGAATGCTATCAGAATAAACCGCATGTTCGCGGTACCGGGTGGAACCCACAGTTGACCAGATAGTAACTGCGGGATAATAGCTGATCTTTTCAGATATTTTCGGGCCCACCGGATTTCCATCGATCTCCTTCATCCGGGAAGCTGGAATCTTGTTTATCGCTTCTAACGGCCCCCAAAAAAGAACAACAATAAAAAGAATTGCCATACTTTTAATTAGAACCTTCATAATTGATCATCCCCTTAAATAGTCAAAGTCTTTTTTTGCTGATAAAAACCCAGTGTAAGAAATACAGCTACAATGGCGTAAAGGGTCCTCACCAGCCATTCGGAATCGGATATTATTCCCGCTAAATAAGCAATCTCAATTATCTTACCCAGGGCAAAGAGAATGGTTCCCCCTACTAACCATCGCCAGGAAAGGGTAAGTTCTCCACCTTTCATAAAGAGATAGAGATTCCCCCCATAATACACTGCAAGTAATAGAAACATAATAGTCAATGTATCTGCAATTATATAATAAACTTCCATGGTTGACCATATCACGGTACCGTCGTATTCATCACTATCCCTGGAAAAGGGCATGCCCATACTTATATTTAACAGAATAACGATGATCAATAAAAACTGCATATTTTTTCCCATACTTTTCCCCTGGTATTCAAGGATTCATTGTAATATCAGTGATTCCGCATTTTATTAGAAAAGAGTTGTAATCCCCGATATAGGATTTGGGTCTTAGAAAAAGGTTCTATATTTTTCATGTCAGCACTTTGCGCTGCTGGAAAAACCCTAATGTCAGGAATAAAGCGCTGATAGCGTATATTGTCCGAAGCAGCCATTCATATTCGGATATTATACCTGCCAGATGAGCAATCTCGAGTATCTTGGCAATAGCAAACAGGATAGTAGCCCCTACCAGCCAGCGCCATGAAAGGGTCAATTCTCCCCCTTGCATATAGGAATATAATTGCGTTCCAAAAAACACCGCCAGAAGCAGAAACAGGATAGTAATTGTATCTACAATGATAAAGTAGGTATCAGTTGACCTTTTGTTAACTCCGGGTAGATCGGGATCAGCTTCCTGGGCGGTAGCCACAGAAATTCCAAAAAATAAAGCTATTATAGTCAAAACAATAACCCAAACAACGACTTTCATATTCTCCTCCTATTTGTCAAATACTCTTTTAATATCGCTGTAAACTCCGTACTTTGAGAAAAACTCCTTGTAATCGGTAAGATAGGTTTTGGTTTCCATGAATATTTTCTCGAAAGTTTCGTCGTAAATTCTATTCCCGAAAATATTTTTCAGTTCAGCCAACTCATTTTCCAGCAAGCTGGTCAGGCCTGATGAAACCTGGTGAATTCTGGATTCAATAGGAAGTTTTCTAACTAATTCAGTGAAGTTGGTAAAATCAAGCTGGTTGGCATTGTCAATGTTTATATATTCCAGGATGGGGAATTTCTTGACATATTCATTGAAAATAGCAAGGAATTTTTTATCGCCGCCACGGCCCATTTTTTTAGAATATGTTTCGGCAACCGTTTTCAGGGCGTTTTGAAATATCCTAGTTAAAAGGATTACAAGCTCCTCTTTTTCTGCAATGACCTGTTTCTTGGATTCTTTACGGCCGGCTTTCTGAATAAAACCTGCGGCGAGAAGGCCATAGATTGCCCTGGAGGTAGCCAGGTCCCCTAAAAAGCTCTTCTCCATAATTTCCTCCAGACTTCTTTCCCCATCCAGAAGGGAAAACAATTGGGCTTCCTCCGAGCTCAATTTAATTTCATCCTGCTTTGCAAAAGCCTGCGGGGAAATCCTCAAAATAGTATTGCCATCCGGCAGTTTATTCCGGATCTGGGTCCACTCATCGATCCTACGGGTACCTTCCATCAAGATGTTCATGGTGTTCAATGCCGATATCATATAATCACTTGAAGGCAATTCATTCTCAAAAAAATCGAACGCTCCCTCCGGCCAGTCAAACAGGTCAAATATGATCTCCTCAACCTGGGCTTTCACAATAGCAGCTATCTCATCCTTGGGTATTATATTTATATATACCAGCGTGGAAGCCAGGTCCTTCTTGGTCATCTCCTGAACCGTCTTACACTGCTTTAATTGCTGCTGGGAAATTCTCCCTTTTTTAAGTAAAATATTCTCCAACAAATCCTCAGAGGTTGACGATTGAGCATAAATAATATTACCATCCTTAAAGTAAATCTCTTTGGTAATCTCTCCCCTGGTAAACCGAAGCGTACCCGTTTTCATACCGGATGTGAGCAACTGCAGTATATCCGGCAAGAGGATCGTATCCAGATTCCCTGAAAAACCCATTGCTATCTCCTTAATTATACTGATTTTCCAATTCAATCACTAAAATTTAGTCATTTTTGTCTGCTTTGTCAACACAAGAAAAGAATTGACATTTCATTTACCTGAAATTTATTGTTCTACCTATGGGAAAAGAAAAAAGAAAAATTCTGCCTTACGGAATAAACTTCAGCCGCTTCTGGTGGATTATTGTTTTAGCAGCTTTCATCGTTTACTCACCCACTTTTAAAGCCGATTTTACCAACTGGGACGATCCCAGCCTTACCTATAACAACCCTCTTGTTCAGGAGTTCAGCCTTCAGAACCTGAAGCATATCTTTCAGATCAAGAATAGTGGAACTTACCAACCACTGCGAACCTTCTCATATCTTCTTGATCACACGATTGCCGGGCCCAAACCATTCCTGTTCCATCTTCACAATCTCCTGCTATTCGTTCTAAACGGCTTGTTGGTCTTTTTGATCCTGCGCCATTTTACAAATGATCTGGGAGCTTTTTTAGGAGCTCTGCTCTTCGTTGTGCACCCCATACACGTGGAAGCCGTCGCCTGGATTGCAGGAAGAAAGGAGGTTCTTTCAGGGGCTTTCTTCTTCCTCTCCTTTCTGCTTTATATAGAATTTCGAAAAAACCAAAGTACCTCCTATTACCTGTTCTCTCTTGCTTCCTTCCTGCTATCCTTATTATCAAAGCCTTCAACCGTAGTACTGCCATTTCTGTTGGCTCTCTATGAATTAATACACCGTAAGCCCTTTAGAACCTGGTGGAAATTAGTGCTCCCTTTCTGGATACCAAATCTTCTGGTTATATTCTACTTTATATTTTATGCTGGTACCAGCCAATCCCATTATCATGGAGGGAACCTATTCTATATCCTATTGACTGAAAGCTGGATAATCCTTCGTTACATCGCTAACCTGATCTTCCCCTGGAAACTGAATCCCCGTTACATGGTCTATGTTTTCAAATCAATTAACCTTAAGGCAATAGCTGGTATTTTATTCAATTTAGTTATCCTTTTCGTATTATTCCGGAAGGCCCGGAGGTGGAAAAACCTTCGTTTCGCCGGGTTCTGGTTTTACCTTGCTATGCTACCGGTACTTAATATAATTCCCATAAGTACTTTGATGGCAGACCGTTATATCTATCTGAGTTCCTTTGCTTATGCTTTACTATTTGCCCTTGCCGGCCAGGCAGCTCAGAAACGCAAAGCATCCTGGGGAATACTCATAATAGTGATATTTCTTTTATTTTACGGGGTCCAGACATTCTGCTATACCGCAGATTGGAAAAACTCTGAAACCCTTTGGAAGAGTACTTTGAAGCGCCATCCTGATCATCCTTTAGCCCATAATCAATTAGGAATGTATTATATTGATCAGGGAAACACCGCGGCCGGGTACAGGGAATTTCAGAAGGCTGTAGATGCGCTTCCCAATTATGAAAGCGCTTTATTTAACCTGTGCGGTGCAGCTTATACTCTGGGCCATTATGAAGTGGCAATTCAATCCGGAGAGAAAGCGATCGCCCTGAGTCCGGAGGACCCCCTGACCTTTTACCAGGTGGGCACCGCCTATGATGGGTTAAAAGACTATCAAAAAGCCTTGAATTATCTGGAGAGAGCTATACTATTAAAACCTGATTACAAGGATGCTTATTTTAATATGGGCACAGTCTATTTTCATATAGGGGACTTTGAATCTGCCCTGGAGCAATATCTGCTGATCGAATCCCGATGGGGCCCGGAACCAATGCTCTTGAACAACATTGCTGCGGCATATTACCAGATAGGCATTCCCCAAAGCTCCCTGGAATACTATCGAAAATACGCAGTGTTATTTCCGCAGGCTCCGGGAATAGAGTTCGTCGAACAGAACATAGAGGCCCTCGAAAAAATGGTTGGGGAAAGTGATAATCCTTGAGAGAATCAGGAAAAAATAAAAAAATAGTTGCCTTTGAATATAGATAGTAATATATTTAATAGCTATTTATAATTATGCAAATTCAAAATATGATAATATCAGGAGGTCAAAGTGGCTCATAAAAAAGGAATGGGCAGTTCCAGGAACGGCCGGGACAGCATTGGCAAACGACTGGGAGTGAAGCTTTATGGAGGTCAGGAAGCAAAAGCAGGTTCTATTCTAATACGCCAGAGAGGCACCAAATTCCATCCCGGACTGAACGTGGGAATCGGCAAGGATGATACCCTTTTTGCCCTGAAAGAGGGTACAGTGAAGTTTGACACGAATTCCTCGGGTAAAAAAAGGATTAATATTATCCCCTCAGAATAGAAACTGATGAATTATAAAAAGCTCGATGATTCTTACTATCTGGTCCAGTTGGAAATTGGAGACGAGGTAATCAGCCAACTGAAGAGCTTTGCCCTGACTCACAGAGTAAAAAGTGGCTTTATATCAGGTATTGGGGCTATCAGGGATTTAACACTCGGTTACTACGACCGGGATAAGGGCGTCTATATAAAGAAGACTTTCCCCCGATGTTACGAGGTCTGTACGCTTTCCGGGAATATTACTTATTTAGGCGAAAAAGAACCTATCATCCATTTGCATGGGATATTCAGCGATCAGGATTATTCAGTAATTGGAGGTCATTTATTTGAGGGCACCATTTCGGCAGCCGGTGAATTTGGAGTCAGGGTTTTCCCCTGTATGATTCAGCGTAAGCAGACCGATGCGGATTTAAAACCGATTGAAATAAAATAGAAGATATAGAAAAAGTATTTTCAAGGAAGGAGAGAGATGCCAGAAGTTTTCAAGAATTATATTGGTGGACAATGGGTAGAGGCTTCTACCGGTAAAACTTTTGAGAACCGCAATCCCGCCAATTGGGAGGAGGTTATAGGTATTTTCCAGAAATCGGGGAAGGAGGATGTGGACAAAGCTGTTGCGGCAGCCAAAAGTGCTTTTAATAAGTGGCGGTTAGTTCCTCCCCCGGAGAGGGGCAAGATACTTCGGCGTGTAGGCGACCTTATGGTTGCCCGGAAGGAAGAGCTGGCGCAATTGATGACCCGTGAAATGGGAAAAGTGATTAATGAAACCCGGGGAGACGTTCAGGAGGGTATCGATACTGCTTATTATGCGGAAGGAGAATCGCGGCGTCTGTTTGCCCCTGCTGCACCATCCGAACTGCCCAATAAATGGGCTTTCACTGCCCGGTTGCCTTTGGGGATCGCCGGTATTATCTGTCCCTGGAACTTTCCCATGGCTATCCCTACCTGGAAGATATTCCCCGCCTTGGTATCCGGGAATACGGTTGTATTCAAACCTGCAAGCGATACCCCCGCCACAGGCCACCGGTTGGTAGAGATACTGGAAGAAGCAGGAATCCCTAAAGGAGTCGTTAATTTAGTGCATGGGGGAGGCTCCTCGGTAGGAATCCCAATAGTCGAGCATCCCGATATTAATGTTATATCCTTCACCGGTTCCAGCAAGATCGGTAAAGAGATCGCCGCTAAGGCAGGCGAATCCCTTAAGCGGGTTTCTCTGGAGCTGGGAGGGAAAAATGCCCAGTTCGTAATGAATGATGCTAATCTTGACCTGGCTCTGGAAGGGGTATTGTGGGGCGCTTACGGAACTACCGGTCAACGCTGCACCGCGACTTCCAGGTTGATTCTTCATAAGGACATTCACGATAAGTTTATTGAAATGTTATTGGAAAGGGTAAAGAAATTGAGGTTAGGTAATGGCCTGGATCCCAACAGCGAAGTAGGCCCCTGCGTAAACAAAAGCCAGCAGCAGATCGTTGATGAATACGTTCAGATCGGAAAGGCTGAAGGAGCTCAATTAATATGTGGCGGAGCCATACCCGAAGATCCCGAGTTGGCTCAAGGGTGGTTCTATAAACCCACCGTTTTCAGCGGAGTTACCCGGAATATGCGCATATTCAAAGAAGAGATCTTCGGGCCCGTTCTGAGCATCATCAAGGTCAATTCCTTTGAAGATGGCTTGGAAACATTGAACGACAGCGTTTACGGGCTTTCCTCCTCACTTTACACCCAGGATGTGAACCTCGCGTTCCGGGCGGTCCGGGATTTCCAGGCTGGAATAACCTACATCAATGGTCCAACTATCGGAGCCGAATGCCATTTCCCATTCGGGGGTGTCAAAGAAACCGGTAACGGGCACCGGGAAGGTGGCTGGACCGTCTATGATGTGTTCACCGAATGGAAAACGGTTTATGTGGACTTTTCCGGAAAGCTGCAAAGGGCTCAAATCGATAACTATTAGAGCACAAACAATCTTCCCTTGAAAAAAGCGGTTAGATTGTTCAATCAATGTTAGGATTACGAGCCCGGTAGAGATTCCTGATACAGGTTCAAAATCCAGATGGCAGGAGTTTGTCTGCCAGTGCGGTAGGAAATGACTAAAGAGGCTTTCTGCAGTTTATAACAATGCTTACAAAGAATATGGTTAAAACCGGTGAATGATAAGACCTTATCCGATCACTCGTTCTAATCATCCAGATCCAGTTTAAGATCACTGACTTTCACTGAGACTACTTTGGATACACCTTTTTCTTCCATGGTAATCCCATAAAGGTAATCAGCAACTTCCATGGTTCGACGATTATGGGTAATCATAACATACTGGGTTTTCTTGGAGAATTCCTGCAAGAGTTTCAGCAAGCGATTGACGTTGGCATCGTCCAGTGGAGCGTCCACTTCATCCAGGAGACAGAATGGACTGGGTTTTACCATATATAAGCTGAATAATAGCGCAATAGCGGTCAGGGCAGTTTCACCCCCTGAAAGCTGGGATATTCCCAGAAATCTTTTCCCCGATGGACGGGCTAATATATCTATATTGCTGTTTAAAGGATCACTCTCATCCTCAAGGGTAAGATCCCCCTCTCCCCCTTCAAATAATGTGGAAAATATCTCTTTGAAACAATCCTTGGTTTGTTCAAAGGTAGCCCGGAAATTCGAAATCGCTTCTTTATTCAGTCTTTTTATGGTGTTATAAAGCATCTGGGCAGCTTCATCCAGATCCCCAGCTTGCTTTTCAAGCTCATCCAGCTTGTTCTTTTTATCCTCATATTCTACAAAAACGGAGGAACTTACCGTCCCGATTTCCGATAATTGATTCCTGAACTTTTCTGCTTCTGAATTCAGCTCATATTCATCTTTGGAGCTCAATACAATAGGGTCCATCTTATCCAGTTCTACACCATACTCACTCTTAGCGGTAGCACAAAGATTGTCTTTATCCAGATTGATTTTTAGTAATTCCTTATCTATATCGTTAATTTTCTGGTCAATCTGTTTCTTTTCGGTTTCTGCTTTTACCACTTCCAGTCCAAGTTCCGATATCTTTTTTGCCAGGTCATCCTGCTTGGACTGTAATTGAGAAAGCTCAGCCTCTTTGGTATCCTGAAGCTTAAAATACCGGTCTATCTCAGCTTGAACATCTTCTAACTCACCTTTAAGCCTGACTTCTTCTTCTTTCCAACTTACTAATTGTTCCTGCTTCTGGACTATTGATTTCTCCCTGCTCTCGATTTCCAATTGCAACCGTTCTATTTCCCTCTGAGAATTCAGCAATTGGCCCTTTAATCCGACCCTCTTGACATCCAGGCTCCCTCTTCGATGGTCAATTTCCCTTTCAGCGATTCGAAGTTCTTCATATTCTTTCTCAAGTTGTTTCTTTTTAGCCCTAAAATCATTCAAGGTTTTTGAAAGGCTGCTGGTTAAAGCTTTTTTATCGCTCTCCCTTTTTTCAAGCTCCTGCTTTTTCAGGGCTATTTCCTGTAATTGCCCCTCCAGCTCTTTCTTATCATTCCGGTACAACTCAAATTCATATCTCTTTTGAGAAATATTATTATTAATCAGATTTTTATCTTTTTCCAGTCTGGCAATATCACCAGACAGTTTCAACAACTCTTCATCATAACTGCTGAGTTTATGAAGGTTTATCTCTTTTTGGGATCTTAATTCATCTCCCTTCTTTGTGATCACATCCCTTGCTCTTTGCAATTTTTCTTCTTCCTGTTTGCGCTGGAACGGGCCTATCTCGTGATGTTCGCGCGCCCCGCCACTGAGAATCCCATTCCGGCAGCAATATTCCCCATTAATAGTAACCCAGTCTAAGTGACCAGCCTCCCCATCGGGTAAACCACTACCGTCTTTAAATATCCATAATCTGGATACCAGTTTTTTCAGGCCTCTGACCTCCTCATTAACCTCTACTACATCCTCAGCATTAACAGCTATATCTTTATTGAATGAGGAGGTATTTGAGGAGGATGGGAGTTGATCCGGGATGATAATAGTTGTTTTGCCTCCTTGTTTGCTAAGGTATTGGAGCGCTTGCAACGATTTTTGCAGGCTGGTACTTACCAGGGCTCCGGCGAGTTCACCCAGATAAGTGTCCAGGCCAGAAGCATAATCAGATTGAACAGTCATCAATTCAGATAGCCTTCCCTTTAAACCCCATCGACCAGGATCCTTCATTAGACTATCCGTCCCTTTTTGATCCTCCATAGACTGCAGGCCAATCTCTTTAACCAGCTTCAAACGCTCAGTATTGCTGCTTAGTTCCAAATTAAGCTGGTTTATCTCCTGTTCTAATTCCTTTAGCATCTGTTCCAGTTTCGTTTTATCAACCTGAAGGTCTGAACTTTTCTTCTCAAATCTCTGAAGTTCTGCTCCTATTGAAGCATGATCCTTTTCCAGTCCGGATAGCAAAGTCTCCAGTTCTGTAATTGAATTGATGACCCTGTTTTTCTTTTGGCCAAGCTCTGTTTTATTCTGAGTCAGGAAATTCAGCTCAGACTCAATAGCATTAAGTTCCCCCATACTTACCGAATAAAGGGTTTCATCCTTGGCGACCTTTTCTTCTTCCTGGGAGATTAAATTATTAATTTGAAGGAGTTTTTCGGAACACTCATCCCCTTCAGCAGTGATCCGGCCGAGATCATCCTCCAGTTCATCCAGCTCCTTCTTGAAATTTTCAATATTTGTAAAGTTTTCTTTCAGGTCTTTATGGAATTTATCAATGAAGAATTTTGTGCTGCCGATCTGGGTTTCGGTAGTCTCAATGTTTTGTTTAAGCAGATCTATACGGCTCATTTTTTTATGCATCAGGGAATTCTGCTCAAGGAGATCTGAGGAAATATTCATTTGAGCCTGTGAGGTTTGCCGAACCTCATGATCAACCTGACCCTTCTGAAGTTCAAGATCGGCTTTCTCTATTTCTAATTCATTGATTCGGTTCTGCTTTATAAGGGATTTCGAAAGATGATCGTCCTTTTCTTTAGCGAGTGCTGATTGCTGTTGTTCAAGGTTATGATAGCGATTACGCTTGATTTTCAGCATAATCTCCACCAATTGTTCCTCCAATTTTTGGTATCTTTTTGCCTGACCTACTTTCCCCTTCAGCTCTTTAAGGGCCAATTTCTTTTCATCGATCTGGATCTGGATTTTTGCCCTGGCCTGCTTGGTACTTTCCAGTTTCAATTCGGTTGTATGTTTGTCCATTTTATACTTCATGATTTGAGCAGCTTCCTCAAAAATAGCTCTACGGTCAGCGGGATTTCCTCCCAGTATTTTATCGATCATAGAACGTTCTATGAGTGAATAGAAGGAGATACCGATACCTGTATCCATTAGCATTCGAGTGATATCTTTGAGCCTGCAGGGCTGATTATTAATAAAATAGCTTCCTTCGCCTGAATAAAGCATCTGACGGGTGATGGTGATTTCGGACCGTCGCGGATCGTTAGGGAGTAATCCCTGGGCTTCGCCAAGAACGATGGATACCTCTGCCGCGGCCATTGGCTTGCGGGTTTGAGTACCTTTGAAAATAATATCGGACATACGATCGCTTCTCAAAGCCGAAGTCTTTTGCTCTCCTAATACCCAGCGAATCGCGTCCATAACATTGGTTTTGCCACAGCCATTAGGGCCTATGATAGCCGAAATCCCTTTGCTGAACTCCAGGCTAATCGCCTTGGGAAAGGATTTAAATCCCTTAATATGTAGTTCTTTTAAGTACATAACATTTAAGTCTCAACCCTTTTCCCTTTCTCCTTGCCCAGCAGGAATAGCAATCCACCGATCAAACTGGCACATACAATAATAGTAAATCCCAAAAGTGAAACGATAAAACCTTCGCTGCCAGGCTGACCGATCTGCTCGAAAAAAAATGCAAATCCGGCTTCCCTGACTCCCAGAGCATTAAGGGAGATCGGAATCAGACTGATAACCCAGATCAATGGAACAAATATTAAAAAGAGTTTCAAGTCAACATGAATATTTAAAACATCGCTAACCAAGAAATAATAAAAAATCAGGGTAAACTGATAAAGCAATGAAAAAAAGAAGGCTTTTAATATCGCTCCGGGATTATATCTGAAAAGGTGAATAGCTTCCACCAGATTACCCAGCTTCTGACCTGCTTTCCGGAAAGGGATTTTGGTGATCAGCAGAATGATTAGTTTTGCAGACCACTGAATGCTAAGCGCCAAGCCCAGTATCCAGATCAGGAGATTAAGTGCTATAATCAGGATCTTAAACCTGGAATCTATAGCGCAGAAAGGAAGCATTAGCAGGGCGATCATAAGGGTTGCGACCAGGCCAAGCAGCCTCTCAACCAGGATGGAGGCGACTGCTTCTTTGAGTTTTGTTGAAATGCGCGAAATATGGTAAGCCCGGGCAATATCCCCTCCTATACCGGTGGGCAAAAAGTTATTGAAAAAGAAACCGATAAGATAAATTCTAACAGTATTGATAAATGAGATGCCTAATCCTTTTGCCCGAAGAAGAAAACCCCATCTGAAACTGGTCACGAGCACGGTAAGCAAATACCAAAAAAACAGAAGAAGGATATCGCTGAAACTTATCCGGCGTAAAAGGTTCATTACCAGTCCCAGATCCAGCTTATAAACCAGGAAAAGCAAGATCAAAGCGCTGATAAGCAATTTAACAATCAGGGCATAGTTAAATTTAGGTTTTTTTACCATATCATTGCTATTTTACCATATCATTACTATAATAACGTCCCCCCTAACGCTATCAATTTACAGACCTCAATTAATATTCTTAGCCCTAAAAGGCTTTTTATCACGTATCCTGGTCGATGGGAATTGGTGTTGCGACAGTATCGGGAATGACTTTGGGTTTAGGCCGGCTCAGATATTTACTGAGCTCCTGGTCCTCAGGATGCCTTGCTACCCACTCATTTACCAGTTGCTGCATTTCCCCCTGCTTATCCAGCTTACTATAATAGTAGGCCAGGGTTTTGAACAGGGTTTCATCATCAGGAAACATACTATAGCCATCCCGTAAAATGCTCAATCCCCTTTCCTGCTGATTCGCCCTGATAAAAATATCCGCGAAAACCCGGTAGATTTCAGGATTGTTCCGGTCCTTACTCATAGTTTCATTGAAAAGGTCCTCGGCCTGGTTCATCATCCCTGATTCCGCATATAGATTAGCCAGATAAACGTATGACCTCCAATCATAGCCCAGAATCTGGTTAGCATATTCCATGGTCTTTACAGCTTCACCTGGTTCCCCGTCCTGTTTTTGAGCCATCGCAAGTGTCATAAATGCAGTAGTATAATTCTGAAGTAATTTCTGGGAATTGTCATCCTTAAAAATTGTGGAATCCGCCAATCCCCGGAACCGATATACTTCAAATAGATTTTCATGCATCTTGTCTTTCCCAACTTGCCTTTTGCCTTTTTCGGTAGTCAATTTATAGACCAATCCTTCCATGGAGAGGTAGGGGTCATAATTCAGTTTGTTCTCAGGGGATACGGTAACAGCAAAGTAGATTGGAGGATCTATATAAAGTTCCCCATCTGATCCCTCGACCACATCGGCATTATTAATGATATGTTTGACCATTATATCCTGTACTCGGACAACCCCATTTTCAGTCCTATAGGGTCTTAAACGGTCGATCTGGTCATCGGAAAAAGTGATGTTGATCCCCATCTCGTTTTTAAGTTGTTTGATGTACCAGTTAGTATTAAGAAGGCTCAGATTAGCGACTCGGACATCCGTTCGGACGCTTTGCACTGCTTGCACAAACCATACCGGGAAGGTATCATTATCCCCGTTGGTAAAGATAATGGCATTTTTATCGCAGGACTGCAGTATATTGTAGGCATAGTCCTCCGGAATATAGTTACGGGAGCGGTCGTGTGTGTAATAATTGGCGAACAGCGGGATTGCCGGGGTCAGAATTACCGCTACCGAGAGGATAACACTTACCAGATGCTTTGCTGCCGATTTCTTAAGGAACCTGTTTATGACCATGATCAGGGCAGCAAGCCCAATGCCGGTCCACATCCCCATGAACATAAATCCCGGAGTATAGAAATAATCTCGGACACGGACCTCCAGGCGAGTGCCATGCAGGCCATCCGAAAAATTCATATAAAACAGAAGCCCCAGCGTAGATACCAACATAACCATGAACAACAGGAACCACCAGCGTTTGTCCTCTTTATACTGCCACCATATCCCCAGTATTATAAATGCTAATGGTATCAAGCCGTACAGAGTATCCCTGCGGTTTCCGGTGATCTGGGTTGAAAATTGCCGCCAGAATCCCATCCGTTCAAGCATAGTATCGGCTCTAATAGTCTTTCCCTGGGGAGTTTTGTAAATCCCATCCTTTTTGAGGCTGAAACCTAACTGGTGGATCCAGTCCCCTTTTCGCTGGAACATTGCCTTCCACATGCTATCTTGTCCGTATTGCTTTCGGTCCATATAATCCTCAAAGGCAGAGAGTGTTTCCGGATCGTTCTCGTCTATCATGGGATCCTGCATGGACCTAATGGGGATAATCCCGTATGTAGTAAAGCCTATTGCGCAAACAAGGATAGTAATAAAAGCCAGCCGCCACCTACGGGCATAGGCTCCAAACGAAGCCAGGGAGCCAATCAGGGTAAACACCAATCCGAATAACATGGCAAAAATAAATAATTTAAAGGAAGTCGCTACTGTAAAAATAACCGCCCATGTGAACCAGAACAGGAGGTCCCTTCTCTTTTCAGGGCTAATCACGATTATATATAGGAACAATGGTGGCAGCATTATCATGGTAGTCATGTGCACTCCCACACCCAGATACAATAGAAATGGGATAAAGACGAGAAATTTATCTGCCCAGGGTTCCTTGCGGTTCTCGGTCCAAAGCATGACCAGGTAAACCACCAGTGTAACCAGAAACATGGAGACCCCATAAACCTCGGCTTCAATGGCGTTATTCCAGAAGGTATCGGAGAATGCGGTTAAAAGGGCACCGCTGATACCACCTGCGAGTACTATCAGAGCCTGGCTGATATTGGCAACCTTAATGAACCATCGGCTTAAGGTAAAGGTTATGATCAAGAATAGGATGGTTATAGCCAGGGCGTTGAAGAAACTGGAGTATAAATTTATCAGGAAAGTGGGGGTAAGGGGCAAGGGAAGGAGGGTTATAACTCGTCCAAGTAGTATGAACAGCGGCGCCCCGGGAGGGTGAGGTACCCCCAGGGTAAAGGAGGTGGCTATGAACTCTCCGCAATCCCAGAAGGACACCGAGACCTGAGTCGTCAACGCATAGATACCGAAAGTGATCAGAAAAACAAAAAAAGCGCCGATTCTGTTCAGCCAATTCCAGGGGAAGTCACCCTTCTTTTCCGGACTGTCGTTAAAATTATTCATACTCGAAAAACCTCCTGGTAATAATTTTCAAATGCCCTTAGCCAGTCTGTTAGCAAGATTTTTGGGTAGGCCGGCTTCTATTATTTTTTGCTGAGTTTTTTTATATTCGTAAATAAACCTTATATAAGTTAGGCTATTTTGGGAACTATCGTAAAAAACCATACAACCTTTGGGATTATGGTCCCGGGGTTGACCAACACTGCCAACATTAATGATGTGTTTTTTTCCGGGATCAAGCATTATCATTTGGTTCTCCGGTGGGTAGAAGCCCTTTTCTCCCTGTGTCCAGATATAAGGGTAGTGTGAATGACCTATAAAACAAAGGGGTTCATCAAAACAGGGGAAAGCATCATCGGCCTCCTGATAGGACAGGATATAAGGCCAGTCCAAGGGTTTTAAGGGGCTGGAATGAACATATTGAATACCATCTTTTATTATCCTTTCCGGAAGACCGGCCAGAAAACCCCTGGCTTCTTCACTTAAAACACGGGAGGTCCATAGAATCGAGGATTTTGCACGATCATTGAAATTTCTGATTGAGGTCTTTCTTACCGTGGCAAAATCATGGTTACCTGCAACGCAATAAGGGGTTATAGACCTTACCTCATCGATACACTCAGCGGGATTGGGTCCGTAGCCGACTATATCACCCAAACAAACCGCCAGATGAGGGGAATAATCCTGGATCAGCTTTTTTGCAACATTTAAAGCTTCAAGGTTGCCATGAATATCTGAAAAAACTGCAATCTTCACTTAGACGCTCTCCTCAGGATTCAGGATTTCATGAAATACTGCATCCAGTATTCCGTTAACGAATTTGGAGGAATCAACCGAGCCGAAGGTTTTAGCTAATTCAATAGCTTCATCTATAGTGCTTTTAGGTGGAATTTCATTAAAGTACAGCAATTCGGCAATTCCGATCCTAAGGATATTCTTGTCAATGACCGAAATGCGGTCGAAATCCCAGTTCCGGCTTTTTTCCATAATAATAGAGTCAATTTCCTTAATATTACTCACGACATTATTCAGGAGGTCGTGAAAAAAGGTTTCGGCACCCTGAGAATGCATATAATTCAGGCAGTACGCCTCTATTTTAGACAGATCTTGTGTTTTACCTATCTGCCAGGCGTAAAGTGCCATGAGGGTTAATTGTCTTGATTCCCGTCTTTTGCCCAACTTTATCCAATCTGCATTTTCTTGAACAGGTCGATCATTTCCAGCAGGCTCTGGGCGGCTGTCCAGCCTTTATTACCAGCTTTAGTTCCTGCCCTCTCAATGGCTTGTTCGATAGTGTCAGCGGTGATAATTCCATAGCTAAGTGGGAAGGTCTCGCTCAATCCAAGCTGAGCGATGCCCTTGGTCACCTCGGCCGCAACGTATTCGAAATGAGGGGTATCCCCCCTGATCACCGCACCAAGACATAAAACACCATCATAGCCGCCTTTGCTGATCAGCTTTTTAGCGGCAACCGGTATCTCGAATGCTCCGGGAACCCAGACTATATCGTATTGCTTATCGTTAGCCCCGTGGCGCCTCAAGCAATCCAGGGCTCCTTCCAGTAGATTCCTGGTGATGAAATCGTTGAACCGGCTCACGATTATCCCTACTTTAATCTCGTTGGCAGTTAAATGCCCTTCATAATTTTTTACCATAAATATCTCCTTGAACTCTTACTTGTCCTCGTCCAGGGTCATTATATGCCCCATTTTTTTCTTTTTTGTCCTCAAATATTCAATATTCTCATCGAAAGGGACTACTTCGATAGGTACCCTTTCCACAACACGTAAGCCATACCCCTCCAGTCCAACCACCTTTCGGGGATTATTGGTGAGTAATCTAATGGTGCTCAGTCCAAGGCTTTGCAGTATTTGAGCCCCGATCCCATAATCCCGTAGATCAGGTTTAAAACCCAGCCGGATGTTCGCTTCTACGGTATCCAATCCAAGCTCCTGAAGATGATAAGCCAGCATTTTTGAGCCGAACCCGATCCCTCTTCCCTCTTGCCGCATATACAGAAATACTCCGAGGCCCTCCTTTTCTATTTGCATCAAAGCCGAGCCCAACTGAACCCCGCAATCACAGCGTTTGGAGCCGAAAACATCCCCAGTAAGGCATTCATCATGAACCCTTACAAGCACCTTCTTTTTCCCTTTTACTTCCCCTTTCACCAGGGCAGGATGCTGTTTCCCATCAAGAATGCTCTCGAAAAGATGCAGCTTGAACTGCCCATACCTGGTGGGACAATCAACGACAATAACCTCTTTTACCAGTTTTTCGGTTTTCTGCCGATAAGCAATAAGGTCCTGTATAGTAATTATCTTGATATTAAAAGTCTTTGCCATTTCAAGTAATTTTGGTAACCGGGCCATGCTTCCATCTTCATCCATGATCTCACAAAGCACTCCGGCCGGATATAGCCCGGCAAGAGAAGCCAGGTCCACTGCTGCTTCAGTATGTCCAGCCCGTCGCAGAACACCACCCTCCATTGCCATCAATGGGAAAACATGGCCCGGACGGGCAAGGTCTTCGGGCCGCGTATCCGAATCCAGAAGCGCCCTGACCGTTGTCGCCCTGTCATGCGCCGAAATACCGGTACTTACATTCTTTAAAGCATCTACGGATACCGTGAACGCGGTTTTTAAAAGAGCAGTATTATCACGAACCATGGGATGAAGATCCAACTCTTGCAGACGCTCCCCGGTCATAGCTATGCAGATCAATCCCCGACCATGTTTAGCCAGAAAATTAATATCTTTGGAACCCGCCTTACTGGCCGCAATAATGAAATCGCCTTCGTTCTCACGGGATTCGTCATCCACTACAATAACAAAATTTCCCTTTTTTATCTCTTCTAACGCATCTTGAATCGATGCAAAACAAGTTTTGTCCATTATCCTACGCTTTATTGGTATTTCTGCAATAACTATTCACATACTTTCCGAGAATATCAAATTCTATGTTTACGCCCTGACCGGTTCTTTTATATTGCAGTATAGTGTTTCTAAAAGTGTGCGGTATAACTGCTAATTCGACATCCTGCCCCTGCAGGCCGGCTACTGTCAGGCTGATCCCGTCAACAGCGATAAATCCTTTGGGCACCACCAGGTCACGGTATTCATCAGGAATCTTAAAACCTAAACGATGCTCGCCTTCCAGTTTGCGCAGAAAGGATATTTTCAGTACTTCATCGATATGACCCTGGATAATGTGGCCGCCCAGCTCCTTTTGAAGGGTTAAAGGCCTTTCCAAATTTACAGGATCCCCAGTTCTCAATTCTCCTAAATTTGTCCTGTTTAATGTTTCCCTTACAATGTCTGCAGTAATTGCTCCTGGTTTAATACTGGTTATAGTCAGACAAACACCGTTAACTGCAATACTCCCGCCAATCTGTGGTTTTTCTACTATAGGCCACTGCAGCTCCAGGGTCTTCAATCCACTCCTGGATGAAATTGCTCTTACCTTGCTTATAGTTTCAATTATTCCTGTAAACATGCTAAAATAATAAACGTTAGAAAATATTCTATATATATTAAGTGTCAAGAAAAAATTAGCAAGTAAAAACCACAGGAAAGTTGCCAGCTTGTTATAATTAAAAAAATTTATCAAATTATATCGGGATTAAAAAACTATATTAAAATTCTTGCGTTAATTTTATACATATTTATATTGTTTATTTAACCCGAGCTATAAAATTTAAATGGGAGTTTGATGAGAAAACCCGAGATGTTTTGTACCACTTCCAAGTATTTTAAAGTAGTTGTGTTAACCTTCTGTTTGGGATTGATAATTCCAGCAACGATAGTCCGCGCCGAGAATTTTACAACCAACAAATATTGCCTGTTTTATGAAGATTCACCGGAAGCTCAGCTTTCCTATGTTACCGGAATTTACCGTCTGGTTCATCATCGTTTGCTGGAACTGGAGGATGCAGCCCGGCAAAACGAAAATCTATACATCCTGGAATCTCTCGAACAGGACCGAAAGCTGCTGAACCAGATCTACCTTGAATTTAAAAAGGGAATTCCCGATGAAGCCCTTGTAAGGCTTTTATTTTCCCAGAGCTCCGAGCGCTTACTGGACCTGGTCACAGCGGTTCGTTGGCAACCCGCTAAATTTCCTGAAGGCGGAGACCATTTTGGATTTCGAAGACCTCCGGAATGGGGTGCCCCAAATATCATCTTCACCGATACCTGTTCCGCCTTTCCCACTGTTGACAATTCCACCCTTCCTTTTGAAGCGCCGATTAGAACAAGTGCTGAAGATTACGATAGCGGATTCGCCCGGCCCCTTTACCGGTCACCGGTGACCTACATGATCAGTTTCGTAGGACACAGCACTGATATGGATGACTGGTTGGGATTAGGTGGCGATAATGATGTAATTATCCATACTTCAATTAACGGCAATCTTTTCCGAAGCGGTCAGATATCAGATGATGAGGATGATTTCGAGTGCGATGTCCAACACGCTCAGACCTTTTCATCCGGCACCGTCAGCATTGAGATTGAATCCTGGGATACCGATGGGGGATGGTCTTCCGATGACCAGATCGACATCAGTCCTGTGGGTGATGACATAAATATAACCTACAGTGCAAGCACCAAGCTATGGACCGGCGACGTTTCCGGACCTTATAGCTGGGGGAGTGATGACGGAAAAGCCTGGTTCAAAGTCAGTAGTTCATACGATGATGACGTCGGTGAAAGGAATATCTCCTGGGAGATATGGGATAGCCATTATCGGAGCGGAGTAATGTGGGGAGGAGGCTACCTCTCCACCGCGCCGGTAATCCAGAACAACGGGGGTAACCCCTACCAGGATTATCAGAGCTATACCGACCAGTATTATAAATTCTTCGTCGAAGATGGCGATTATTTCCAGGTTACTATCTATAATTTCACCGGGGGGCATAATTACGATCTATATCTTTATGATCCGGATGGAATATTAAGGGATTCGGGGGTCATTGGCGGACCTACCAGCGACCAAGTAGAGATAACATCAGATAAGGATGGCTGGTGGTATATCAAAGTACATGCTGCTACCCCTTATGCCCAGTGGTTCCTTTTACGCTTTTCAGATCAGTTGGTTAATGATTATAATGACCTGACCATACCTGTATATGGCGAGAAAGGGTATTTGGTCTATACCTATTACGGTAATTCCTACTATAAGGATGGGGAGGATTTTTACAAGTTCAAAGCATCTACTGAAGATGGGCGCATCGTAGTGAAGATGACCCCTGAATTCTCGGGTGATTTCGATCTGTATCTATACAATCCCATCGGTGTACTGAAGAGTTATTCTAACTTAAGCGGTTCAGTAACTGATTCGGTCTCCGCGGTGATTGATACCGATGGCTACTGGTATTTCAGGGTACACCGTTATAACGGATACGGGGTTTATTCATTTGATGCTTATTTTGTTGACCAGTACGAACCCGATAACAGCTGCTACGAATATTCGGTAATTGATCCAACTACCATTAATCAAACCCAGCAACGTTCGATATTTCCCCCCGGCGATTATGATTATATAAGGTTTTACGGGCATTGTGGACGCAGATACACCTTCTATAGCACCGGTTCCACCGATACTTATGGTTACCTGGGCACGGACGATTGTGTCATCATGATGGAAAATGATGATGGCGGAGAAGGCCTGAATTTCAGTATTGAATGGTGTTGTACAGAATCGGATTATTACCGCCTTTGGATCAGGGGTTACAGCGCCTACACTACCGGCTCCTATACATTGAACTACATCTATGTAGCCGATCTGACATGCAATATAGATGAATTTGAGATTGATGACGCCTGCACAACAGCGCTTCCTGTAACTCCGGGCAGTTATTATCCCCGCACCATTAACCGGGACGGTCTCGACATAGACTGGTACACTTTTACTACCTCCCATTATTCAGATTTCACTTGCACAACTTTCGGACTGGCCGGCGACACACGTATGTGGCTATACCGGGGGGATTGTTCAGCACTTACCGAAGTCGCTTATAACAATGATGGTGGATTTGGATTGTTTTCGCGTATAGAGGCTCATTGTCAACCGCCGGGAACCTACTATATCAAGGTAGATGAACAGGGAAATAACGATAACATCTGCGATTACATTTTTGGAATGACCGAATTAGTAGATCAGTCACTTGGTCTCCCCCTCTTGATCTCACCTGCGGACAGCGCACGGACCATTGGGAACCTGGTAAATTTCTCCTGGACCCCGGCAATGGGAGCTACCGGATATAAATTAGTGGTCAATGGCATTACCATTGCTGATGGTGAAGCCACCGTTTACAACGGTTATCCAACAGTTGACTGTTACGAATACAATTGGCATGTGGAGGCTTACAACGACTGTATCCGTTACAGTACGGAGAGCAGGATGTTCCGGGAGAACGGAACCATGCCCGTACCTCTTTTGGAAAGTCCCGACCCCGGCGTGCGACTCACCGGCGACTGGATTACCCTGAGCTGGCACCCCGTTTCAGACTGTGACGGTGATTCAGCCCAATACCTGTTGTATTTCGGGACTACTACTCCACCGGCATATTATACCACTACCGGATTCACATTTATGGAGGTTCCGGTTGCCGACTGTTATACCTATTACTGGCAGGTCAGAGCGTTCGACGGCTATGAATATTCCGGTTACAGCAGTGTCCGAAGCTTTCAGCAGAATGGACGCCCTTCAGCACCTGCCCTTTCCTTCCCTGCCGACGGAGAAGTACTCCCCCCGGGTGAGGTCATTCTGAGCTGGAATCCTTCTACAGACTGCGACATGGACGATCTGAATTACCACTGGTTTGTGGATACAACAGCGCCGCCGGTGATCCCCTATCTGCATAGCGGTACAACTATTGAGACGGTCTCCCGCCCGTTCACGGTCGAGGGTGGTCATACTTACTTTTGGCGGGTTTACGCCAACGATGGTTATGAAAACGGACCCTGGAGTGCGATCTGGCATTTCCTGGTACAAGTTCCATCCTCCGAGGTCACGATTCAAACCGATATCCCGGGTGGCATTATTACCGCAGACAGCACTAATTATTTTTCTCCATATACGGTAAATTGGGCAATAGGGTCCGTACACCAGATCTCCTTACCATCACCCCAGCTTGAATATGCGGGTGTTCGTTATCTCTTCGATCACTGGAGTGACGGGGAGGCCCGGGTTCATGAAATAACCGTACCCGATACGAATGTGGTCTATACTGCCTACCTGTCCCGGCAGTATCAGATAACCATCACCTATGAACCTGAGGGGGCAGGTGGCGGTTATGTCGAGGTGGATGCAGTGTCTCAGCATATTCCTTACATAGTTTGGTGGGATGAGGGAACTACACATTACATCGAAGCCTTAGATTCCAGCGCGATAACCGGCGCCCGTTACAACTGGATAAACTGGAGTGATGGAGGGGCTATTGCCCATGAGGTAACCCCCGATTCAGCCGAGACATATACCGCCTATTTCGATGCAGAATATTATCTGGAGGTCAATAATGGTGGACATGGAAGCACTACCGGTTCCGGCTGGTACGCTGCGGGTACATCGGTTCCCTTTAGTTGTGACACGCTAATAAGCCTTTCCGGAGGGATCAGGGTAATTTTCAGCCACTGGAACGGTGTAGGACCGGGATGTTACCTGGGAAACGATAATCCTGCTCATTGCATAATGAACGGACCGATTACCCAGATCGCTCAGTGGCAAAAGCAGTACCGGTTGATTGTACAGAATCCGGAGGGGCACGATCATCCATTCCCGCCAGTCGGAATATACTGGTACGACTCATCTGCAGTAGTTATCGGTTATGCGGAATCCTATGATGATGAAAGCCACATGTATTGCATCGGCTACATTGGCACCGGTTCCCTGGTCAGCAGCCCTGACACCAGCTTTGCCTTCAGTATAATCTCACCATCAACTGTCGAGTGGCAGTGGGATTCACAACTACTTTTGATAGTCTATTCCGAATATGGTTCTCCATCTCCGGCGGGCACTACTTTTTATGATCCCGGCATGGTGATCGAAGCTTCCTCTCCCCTGACGGCTGGTTACGGACCGGATATACGGGCATATTGTGAGGGCTGGGTGGGTAGCGGCTCCGCGCCGGACAGCGGGGATACCAACTTGTTCACCTTCACTATTTATGAAAACAGCATTATAACATGGCTCTGGAAACTTCAGTACCGGTTCACCGTAAACAATCCCGGGGACTATGATAATCCCCATCCTCCGGAAGGGGATCATTGGTACGATGCAGGCGCCACCGTCAGCGGCTGGATAAACTCGAGGGACGACACAATGTTCTGCATTGGTTATACGGGAAGTGGGGTCTTGCCCAGTGCTCCTGGAACCACTTTTACATTTATACTGCTGGGGCCCTCCGGTATCACCTGGAACTGGGCAGGGGCTTCCAGCGTCTGCCAACTATTACTGGAGTCCGACCATGGCTGTTTTCCGCCTCCTGGGCTCTATTATTACCTTACCGGATCCTGGGTTCATAGCTATGTATGGCCATCAACCGTCATCGATACGGCAGATTCTGGAACCATGCATCTTTGTACCGGTTGGTCGGGAAGCGGTTCACCTCCTCCCGCCGGAGACAGCATTCACGTGGGCTTTCATATCTATGAAAATTCCAGCCTATTCTGGCACTGGCGAACAAAATACCGCTTCAGGGTTATAAATCCACTGGCCATAGGTGGACCCGTACCACCTGCAGGGGTACACTGGTTCGACTCCGGGGTTACCGTCTATGGACTCATCGATGCCGAAGCCGGTACACTCTTCTGCGCCGGCTACCTTGGCACCGGCTCGCTCGATGATGGGTTCGTAAACTACTTCTCCTTCGATATTAATGAACCATCCAGTGTGGAATGGCTATGGACTACCATCCCGGTAGCCCTCACAATTTATTCGGACTATGGAGAGCCATCCCCGCCGGTAGGGAATCATTATGTAGCACTGGGCCGTGAAATGTTCGTAAACAGCGGCGGTGCAGATACGGTCTCTCCCGGTGAACGATGGGTCTGCATCGGCTACTGGGGAACCGGTTCGGTTCCCGGAGAAGGGTTCGAAGACAGCCTGACATTTATCATTACCGATAGCTCATCCATCACCTGGTTATGGAGCCAACAATACCGCTTTACGGTCCAGAGTGCTCACGGTTCGCCGGAACCACCGGTAGGCGAATACTGGTTCGATCCGGGCACACCCCTGTCCGGATGGGTTAATCATGGGATCTATGAATGGCCGGATTCCTATTTTTGCGCAGGATATAACGGCACCGGATCGCTGGGCGATGGGATAGACACCACCTTTAGCTTTGTTCTGAATGCTCCATCCGGCATCCAATGGCTCTGGCTGACCTTGGACGATACCAATACCGTCACCCTGAGTATCGCTTCCGCGCATGGCGAACCATCTCCATCACGGGGGCTCCATTACTATCTACGGGGAACGGTCATCAATGCCTATGTGAACAGCCCGGTTGACGAAGGATTCCCCAATTTAAGGTTCTCGTGTAGCGGGTTTTCCGGAACCGGATCGGTACCAGCCACAGGGGATAGCAATTACGTCTCCTTCACCATCTATACCAATTCAACATTGACCTGGAACTGGACAAATACTTACCGCTTTACGGTTAACAGCGATTATGGAGACCCTGAACCGCCTGTAGGCTCCCATTGGTTTGAGGACGGTTCTGAAGTTAATGGATGGATCAACCGCTTTGAGGGAACTATGGTCTGCTACGGCTATGATGGCAGCGGATCGTTGGGCGATGGCATAGACACGTCATTTAGTTTCGATATTTTAACCCCTTCCGGGGTTACCTGGTTATGGGATGATATTCGCAATCTTGCCACCCTCCTGGTTATCTCACCTTACGGACACCCTTATCCCCCGGTAGGACTTTACTACTTCCCGCTGGGTTCCGAGATCTGGGCATTCGTAGCCGACTCTATAATTGAAACCAGCAGGCTCCGTTCTATCTGTGTGGGATGGGATGGCTACGGCTCGGTTCCCCCTTCCGGAGATGCTGCAAATGTATATTTCACGATCTATGAAACATCCATGCTGACGTGGCTCTGGACATCACAGTTCTACGTAAGCCTTGACTATTCGGGCACTGGAGACTATACCCCGGAGCAGACCGGCGAAGGTTGGTATTTTGCAGGTGATACCGCCACAGTCTTTACCGACCCATGGGTAGGCGACTCAATAGTCTATGCTTTCACTCATTGGAGCTCCACGCCCTTAAGAACATTAGTCTGGGACAGCACCCATTTTTACACTTTTGTTACCGTTGATACCAGCTGTTCACTTGTCGCCAATTATGTAGGAGGCGCGATCCCAATCTTCATCTCCAAAGTCCCATTCCAGAACGCAGGCGGTATTATTCTCGACGATTATACATTCCCCTATACCGGCAGCCTTGAAATATGGCTTGCACCCTCTTCATATCATGATATAGGAGTAACCACGCCTGATTCTTCGGATAGTGTCCTTTATACTTTCGATCACTGGTGGGATGATCTCAGCGACTCCAATATAAGGGAAATCGGGCCCGTAGAGGAATCCGATACATTTATAGCCCAGTATTACCGAAAGTTCTTATGTATAGTCAAGCGAACCCCGCCCCATCTCGAAGGATTTCTTGAAATTAACCGAACCGCTTGGCTTGATGAAGAAGCGAATTACCAGTCATTCTGGTGGGCAGAAGGGGATACCTACATCATCACCGTTTCCGAAAATGATTTCATAGATGACAGCGTCCGATACTCTTTCCTGTATTGGAATGATGGATTGGAAAACCCGATCATGGCCGGACCAATTGACCGACCAAGTATATTTACCGCATATTACAGCAAGGGATATAAATGCCTGATCATCAAAGACCCTTATCAAGATTACGGATCTATCACCCTTCGGGATTCCACTTATGAAAGCATAGCCGAATTGGTTTTTTGGGGGATTGAGGATTCGGTCTATCAAATAGGGGTTTCCCCGGTAGATGTCTCGGCCGATTCCGTCTATCTGTTTGAATATTGGAGCGATGGAGGTCCATTGGTCCATAATACAACCCCCATATCCAGTCCTAAAACATTCACCGCCTTTTATAATGGTGTGGAAGCTATCGTTCGATTGTGCCTGAATGATTCCTTCTGGTATATCGGTACTCTGGATCCGGGGGAATGCAAGACCATGGATGTTCCGGAGGTCATCAATGTTGAGAATTGCGGTACTATTAACATAGATCTGGGACTCTATATTTACGATAGCGGAAGGTACTGGGAAGCATCTTATACCAATGATTATAACCGTTTTATACTGAGAGCCCGTTTCGATAGCACCCTGGAACCACCGGCATTTTTCCACCCTATGCTCGACTATATTAAATACACTACAGTATGGTCCACGGATTACATCTTCGGCCCTATGGGATATAACCTTGAAGTGGGAAGCTCAAATAATCTGTGGCTGCAATTCGTAGCCCCCACCTATAGCTCCGTTTATGAAGAAGAGCAGATGATTCAGTTGACCCTTAAGGCGAAGATACATCTACCCTGATGAATTGTTATCCTTTCAACCTGAGGCTTATCGCGTTTTTCAATGGCCCGACTTAGAAAAAGCATCAGCAATTACTTTGTGAACCTGGAAAATGCCTCACCTCCGCTTCCATTATACTTGGTTCTCCTGCTCATAATAGTGTTAATTCGGGGATTTTTGGAAACCATTCTGGTAGAGGGCAAATTTTTAGGAACGGAAACGCTTTTACTGCATTATCCCGCTTTCTTCATTAGCCTCATCCTCGCTATTTCAGCCTTCATGAGCGTTATTCTGAAGAAATCTTTAATCAGCATTCTCAAACTTATTATCTCCGGATCGATTATAATTCTTCTTCCACCAATCCTCGACTCGATTATTTTCGGAAGGGAAAATTTCAGACTAATGTATCTCTATGTAAATTCTTTCAGGGAACTGGTCAGGGCATTTTTTACATTTTATTTTTCGGCCCCAAGCCTTTCCCGGGGTGTAACCCTAAGTATCCGCATAGAATTGGCCCTGGCAATGGCAGGTATAGGATGGTTCACTTATATCCTTAGCAAAAAAATCACAAAAACAATATTAGCAGTAATTTCATTTTATGTAATTACCTTTTTATTTCTATCCATCCCGTTCTATAAAAACTTAATAAGCCGGCTGATTATGACTGTTGGTTTTTCGGAAACTGCCAGTTACCTGGGATACCCGGATTTCTTTTTTTTGCTGTTATACCTTGAAATCATTCTGCTTCTTTTTGCAAATCGAAAATCCACCCTTAATTTGCTCCCCATACCCAGATATTCATACTTGTCCGGCCTTTTAGGCCCCTTGATGATGCTCGGGGGATTGTTAATGGGAATTAAAAATAACCCCTCCTATCTGTGGCAAATACGTTTTGTGAATATTGTCTTATGTAGCATAATGACGATGGGAGGTTGGCTTATTATCAATTTGGGTACAGGGTTCCGGAAAGTTAACTTCCGCTTTCAAAAATCATCTGCAATTACTACCGTAACTTGTTTTGGAACGGTACTTTTGATCATGAATTCTTTTTTGATTGGGGAAATACATCTTTATCTCTATCTGGTTTACCTGGGATGTCTGTTCTTTTTTGTGTATGGTAAAAATTATCTTCCGTTTTTAAAGTGGCTGGCCGGATTACCATTAGGACTTGCGGCATTAGCAAGTTACATGATCGGTTTCTCTCTTTGTGGCCGTGAGATCAACGAGGTTTCAACCGTCACTATCATTGCCATGGTTCTATTCTTTTCGGTTATTGCAGGTAGTTCTGAGTTAATTAAAACCTGGAGATATAGAAATTATCAGGGTAAAACATGAATTATGAT
>JAFGGQ010000060.1 GCA_016930435.1 bacterium | reverse complement strand
CATTGATATATGTTAATTCATCGCTTGTAGTCCTGAATGATTCCCCTTCCACGGTAAGCAGTATGGTTGATTCCTGTACGCCATTGGAATCCAGCAGGGAAATGAATATAGCCTGGTCAGAGCATGCTGTAATTTCATTATTAAGGGGCAGAAGGGCTTCAGCCCGAGGTCCGCCGCTCACGATAAAGAAGGTCCAGCAAGTATCTCCTAAATTTGAAGAGCAATAATCCGGGGTATCATAAGCATGAATGCAGACAGTGATCTCTTCTCCCCCTGAGAAACGAATGCCGTTGGACTCTGTGGAGACTATCAGAAGGGTGTCATTCCAGGAAAATTGGGAGGTATCCAGGGTAAAGGAATCCCCTCCCTGTATATCAATAAAAACCAGCATATCTTCTGTTCGCACCTCTGTATAATAATCTTCAATATATACGGAGATAACGGGTTGGGCTAACTGGATGGTTTCCCCGGCTCCAGGGCTGAAATCACGGTAAAAGGGCCCGGATAGATCCACAATAAAACTCCAGCAGAAAGGAAGATCCCGGAAAGATATCCCGAATATATCCCGTCCTTCAGTAATGCAGACATCAACCGTTTCATAATCCGCCCAGTTCAACGGGGCTGTGAAACTCAGCAGGGAATCGGAATAGTCCATGCCATCAGGATAAGAATATTGAATCCCATTAATTTCAAGAATGACAGTAGAGCAGTCGAAGGCAATATTATCAGTCATTCTGATGAATATCTGCTGGTCGTCACAGGCAGTAACGTATCCATTTAGCGGTTCGATGATGTCAAATTCGGGTGGTATAGAATCGCCGACAAAAAATCGCCAGCAGAAAGAGCCTTCGTTGGAAGGGCAGAAGGTTATATTATCGGCGTAGTTTATGCAGACTTCTACCGACTCAGCCCTGGGAAATTCAAATGCGCTTCCCGAGATATCAAAAGTAATGGTAGTGCTGTCCCAATCAATGAAGGGGTGCATCACGCCGTAGTTAAATCCATTGACGTTCAGTTGCAAAGTTCCATTGAGTATGGGATGATAGAGGTCCTCCAGATGGACCCAGATGGGAGTACGCACGTCAAAGGTCATGGTATCCGCCGGAGGAAAGTATTCAACCATTACCGGCGGCGTTGTATCCACCACGAAGGACCAACAGACGGTATCCAGGAAAGCATCGCCCATGTAGTTTTCTACATGATTGACGCATACTTCATTACTATCCCCCTCATCCCATGGCGGAACCGAAAAGAAAGTCAGTATTTCGGTACCCCGGGTATAGATAAGTTGTGGGCTGGAAATATCATAATTAATTCCATTAACACTTATATCAATGGAAGGGGGATAGACTGAATCATCATCCTCTGAGATCATTATCTCGATAAATTCATTGAGGCAGAGCCTGGAAACTTCAGGTGGAGTGCAGCCGATGTATCCGATGGAATCGGCCTGTACGTAGAAATTATCGAAATGGACTTCGTAATCCGCCAGCCAGATGTCTTCGTGCTGGATCTGCAGGGCGACCCGGACCTGCCCCATAGGCAGTGTATAAGTGGTGATTGGCACCCAGCCGCTGAGACTTCCATAATAAAAGCCAAAGGTGTCCCCGCTGCGGGTAATCCGGAAACTGCCCTCGCTGTCAAGTGTTTCATCCCAGTCGACAGGCCGCCAAACGGAATCACCGATCATTGCATAAGCAGCAACATAATCGGTGTCCGAATACCAGGAATGACTCCAGTAAATAGCTACGGTAGGCGATAACAGACATTCCGGCAGGATACGCAAAAAGCAGGCGACGTGGTCTGATGGTGAACAGACCACGATATCATAATCCACCTGGACATCAAAATCCCCTGAAAACACCCGCTTGGTCTGTGCCGATACCAGGCACATACGTCCCAGGCATTCCGGGGGCAAACGAAGCTGCAATACACTGTCGGATTCCTCTAATTCACCGGTAGCTTCACCTCCCAGCCAAACCGCCCAGCTAGTGGAATCAAAAATGTTATCATTAAAATCATCAAAAAAAACAATACCATGCCCCTGGCTTATTATCACGCAGAACAAAGCTAAGAATATTATAATTATACCCTTAAAATCCATATAATTACCTCCCGGAATTTATCATATTTGGTGATTTTAATTCAAATTTATCCAGATATTACGAGATGTAAAGTAAAATAAGTTCATATACGAATTAGTTGCAAAAAAATGGTACTAAGTATTAATAAATCAAATAAATTATAATCGCAGATTTCACCAGATTAACTTTGTTTTTTAATACCGTTAGTTTTAGTTGGTTTTGACCTTGGGATTAGCCCTGAACGTGGAGGCTATTACCCTGGTGTGCCGGAGGTATGGTGCCTTCCGTGTACCAGCGGCAAATACTGCTGCGTCCACTATATATTTGCGGTTTTTCACCTGATCGTAAAAGAGGTAAGAAACAAGCGGCCCCCCCAGCAAAGATGTGGAATTTTTCCATAAACCCCGTATCTGCAATGCATAAACACTGTCAAAGTAGGTCTCTTCATAATCGACCCGGTGTGCGATTACGCTGTCACCCTCATAATAAACCGCGCAAAGGGAATCCCTTTTGGACATCCACCATTCCACAGTAAGATTGGAATCCGGGGTGTCTTCCCACCACACGAATACCCATTGCTCCGGTTCGAGGTGTCTTAGCCAGAGAAAATGTCCGTCAGGTTCAACTTTTTCCAGGTCAAAATTCGGGGGAACCCGAATTTGGAATCCGAATTTTTCGAGTATCTCACTTTCCTCAGAAAATTTTTCATCCTTTCCCATAAGCGGTTCGAATAGCCATTTTTCCATCCGTTTATTAATGGACAGATCACAGATATCGAAAATCTCCTCACCATGGATCAGTATCTGGGCGCTGAGCATCTCCGGCTGAGGGGCTGTAAATATAATAACTAACTGACCCTCCGCCCATAGGTCCTCCTTCACGAATATATAAGCCTGGTGGTTCAATACCTCGGCCCGGGCATCCTCCGAAAGATTCTGCCGAATCCAATTTCCTACTAAACCATGTGATTCAAGGCTGGCTATCATTACTATATTTCGCTGATCCAGATAGGTATCCCCAACCAGTGAATCAGGCCAAACAGTATAGAGCAACTTCTCATTTTGTGGTGTCAGTATCTCCCTCTCCAGAACATAGGTCAAAGGATTCCGGACAATTTCCCTCTCCTCTCCATCTGAAAAAACCACTACCTGCAAATATGGCCCAAATGCTTCCGGCTGACGCTCAGTACAGGAACACAGGAACATAACAAATATCAAGAATAAAAAGGGAATCTTATATTCAGGCATGATATTTCCTTAATAAAAAGTGTAATTATAATTAGCATAAAATTTAATATCGATATTCTATTAAACAAGAAAAAATATTGGTAAATCTACTATTTCGAACAAATTCTGGAGTGTATAATCTGATTTTGACGTTAGAATAATGTATATAATCATATTATCCTTGACTTTAAAGGATTTTAAAGATAAATTTTTCCAAAAATATTAGCGGTATATCTGCTTATGGTTAAAAAAATTGTGCACTCTATATCATTGATTTTAGCGGAAACCTTATTACCTTTCTTTATCTGGTTATTTGGAATTACGTGGCGTTTAGAATTCATTGGACCCCATCACCCTCCCCTGGAAGGTGGGTTTATCTATGCTTTCTGGCATGGCCGAATGATGGTATTCGCTTTTTCGCACCGGGGGAAGGGCATAAAGGTTCTGGTAAGCGAACACCGGGACGGGGAGTAT
>JAFGGQ010000059.1 GCA_016930435.1 bacterium | reverse complement strand
TTGAGTGATGATTGTTCTTGTAAAATTTAGTGAGTTTATCATTCATCTTATTTCCATAACATCAACCTACATATTTATTATAGACTTTATTCAGTAATCATGATATCTATTTTTATTGATCAAGGTTTTTACAAGATTTTAGTGTCGTTTTTCCAGTCATCCAATTATCCAGTCATCCATTTGTCTAATTCACTTGAAATACTATCCTTAGTACTTTATTTTTGCAGCTAATTTGTACATGATCCTAATTTTTATTGCATAATTATCTCTATCATTTAGATTAGAAGGCACAAAATTAATCCTTAAAAGAGGGGCTGAAATGAACCGGCTTGTTTTCTATACTGCGACAATTATCCTGATAATTTCCAGCTTTCTGGTAGCACAGGAAATCCCTGTCAGCATCGCGACAGGAAACCAGTATTTTCCCAATATCGCATCCAGTGACTCCACATTCTTTATAGTCTGGCAGGATCATCGTGTGGGCGAAAGCAACCTCAATATCTTTGGTCAATTGATCTATCCCGATGGGACTGCGCCCGGAGCTGGTTTCGCGGTATGTACATTGCCAGGTAATCAGCGCGGACCGGTAGTGGGAGGAAACAGCGAAGGTTACTTTATTGCCTGGATTGACGAGGCCGTAGGGGCTGCAAATCAACTAAAGGGGCGCTACTATTGCCCACGGGAAGATTCCTTATACCCTATCAGAACATTGACAGATATCAGCGTTCCTTTCGATAACCTCGCTATCGCTTCTGATGGCCGCGATTTCCTTTTAGTCTGGGAAAACCAAGAATCCAATGTTATAGAAGGCTCTTTAATATACAGCGATGGCACCCCAAGTTTGGTTATCAATGAGTATTCACCCGCGTTCTTTGTTTCCACGAATCCTGATTTAGCCTGGAATGGCGAGAACTACCTGGTGGTCTGGGAAACCGCAGCAGACCGCTTCTATTTTCATGGGCAGTTGGCAAGATCAACCGGAAATCCAATAGGTTCAACATTTCCCATCCTTGAAGCTTCCGCGGTTATTTCTTGCCCGTCCCTGGCCTGGAATGGATTATATTTCTTATTAGTTTATGATACCTACTCCCCGACAACCTGGTCCGATGTATATGGTCAAATGTTAGGGATTAACGGTTCCCCCATCGGGTCCAGCTTTGTAATCAACTCAGAACGGAACAACCAGCAAAAACCCGACGCTTGCAGCGATAATTATGGATTCTTATCCGCCTGGCAAGACGGAAGGAGTGGACTGTATTCCGATATCTTCGGACAGCCCCACGATATGTCCGGCAGCATTATCGAAACCCCTTTTATTATAAATGATTCATCCTATACTCAGGAAGAGGTAAAATTAGCCTGGAACGGCCGAAATTATTGCGCAACCTGGGGAGACTGGAGAAACGGGCTGGATTCCGATATTTATGCCATGATCCTTGCTACTGCAGGGTATGAAGGGCCTTCTGTACGTATCATAGAACCGCTCCCTTATACCTTCAGCTCCTGCATCGACCAGCAAATCATTTTATACATCGATGATGTTGACGGGATAAATACCTCTACTATCGAACTGGAAGTGGAGGGTAGGGCATATTCTCTATCAGATCCACAGCTTTCCTTTAGCCATGATACCCTTTATTATAACCCCATCGGGGTATGGAGTCATGGGGATACAGTCGAAGTATGTTTGTTAAATGTCGAAGACCTGATGGGGCATCCATTAGGCGGAGAAATATGCTGGGAATTTATTACGGATTTCCTCGCCCCCGTTTTCTCCAACGAACAGCCTGTTGGGGGCAGCACCACCCCGGTTTCATCCCCCATGGTCTCGGTGATGATCTCAGATGCCCTGGCTCCCGTTAATTTCTACTCCCTGAATGTCCGGTACAATGGAATATCCTATGACCCTACTCACCCATGTGTAACCTGGAACGACACCACCCTGACCCTCGACTTTGCGTGTCTTCTTGTTGACCTGAGCATTGGTGATTCCGTTGAGATCTGTGTCACTGCGGGTGATACAACAGATTACTGTGAAAACAATAATGCCGTTTTTTGCTGGTACTTCAAACGGGATTCCATCACTAACTCCGGGCCCATAGCAGAAATATTACATCCCTTTCACAGAGCCTTCAGCGCTTGTGAGTACCAATCCATTTTAATTTACCTCTGGGACGAAGATGGAATCGATCCTGCTTCAATTGAGCTTATGGTTGCGGAGTTCAGTTATACCTTGGCTGATTCAGAACTATACCTGGAAGATGATACCCTATATTTCGATCCTGTGGATACATGGTCCGATGGTTCTGATATTAACGTATGCTTGTATTCCGCTGATGACTTTCTGGGTAATCCCCTGGATAGCAGCCTCTGTTGGGATTTTATTATCGATCTCTCCCCTCCTACGATATCACATATCTATCCTCCCCCCGAAACAACTGTCTATGTGACTGATCCGGTTATATCTGCAGTTATTACGGATACGCTTTCAGGAGTAAATCCCGATTCACTTTATATCAGTATTGACTGCGGGGGTTATGATATATCGCACCCTTGTGTGAGTTGGGATGGTTCAGTGGTAGAACTTGACCTGGGTTGTCTAACATGTTCCTATTCTCACGGTGATACAGTCAGAATCTGTATTCGTGCCGCGGATGATCCGGACTATTGCGAGGCAAATGAAACTGAGTACTGCTGGTATTTTTTAATAGGAACATCTGATATTGAAGTGACCATTGAAGCGCCCATGCCGGGCACCGTCTCCGGCTGCGAAGAACAGGATATCGAGTTAGAGATATATAGTCCCGCAGGGATCGATCCTTCCTCTATTGAACTCTGGGTGGGGAGAAGAGGCTCCGCTGATACGTACACCATTCCCTCACCTAATTTAACCTTCTTTCCCCCTGCTCTGACCTTTTACCCGGATCCCTTCTTTATCGATGCCGAGACCGTTTACGTTGCCCTCATCGCCGTGGAGGACAGCCTTGGAAACAGTCTGGAAGAACCTATCTCCTGGGAATTCTATATGGACTTCTCCCTTCCCCTGTTCCTGGATATTATACCTGAACCCTTTGCAATAGCAAATAGCCCGGATACAATTATATCGGTGAGGATATATGATCCTGTTGCAGGACTGGATAACTCTTCTGTCTCCATGACCGTAAATGGAATATTTTATTATCTGAGCGATGAAGCCCTTACATTCACCGGAGACCTGCTCTGCTTTGACCCAGCCTTTGCTGAAATCCCCTGGCTGCACGGGGATACTATCAACGTCTGCGTTCATGCCCAGGATGACCCGGACTATTGCGAACCACACTACAGTGACTCATGCTGGTACTTCACTATCGCTGCATCAATACCTCCCACAATCTCAACGATCAGCATCGAAGACCATTCCTACTTTTGCAGCGATTCCCAAATATTCTATATCATTCTGAATAGCGAATCACCGGTAGATGATGCCTCAATTGAGTTATCGGTTAATGGGGTTTCTTACAACACTGCCGATCCCGCACTGCTTCTTTCAGAAAATATTCTCTATTACAACCCACTTCCTGATACTCCCTGGGCCGATGGGGATACCATCGGGATCTGCCTGCTTGACCTGGCTGATATATATGGAATACATATTGAAGGCACGCCATTATGCTGGGAATTTTACACAGATTTCACCCCCCCTGTCATCCGTCAGATCGAATGCGGCCCTCATATCCCTGAAATGATACCCATCTGTTTCTACGTCAATGATGAAATGAGCGGCATTGACAGCTCCTATCTGGGGTTCTTCGTCGATGGTGACTGGTATGGTCTTGATGATCCCCGTGTGGACTGGCTTGATGACTCCATACTGGTCTTTGATTTCTGGTTATTCCCTACGCCCTTCGATTCATTCGAACTCTGCGCACGGGCGGCAGATTACCCCTATTATTGCGAACCAAATGTAACTTATCTTTGTACAACGATGTATTTCCCAACCTGGGGACCGGTAGCTACTATACTCCAACCATTATCAAGGCTCGTTTATGCTTGTGAAGATCTCCTAATAATAATGCTTATCGAGGATGAGGATGGGATCGATCCCACCACTATCCTTCTGGAGGTCCAGGAAGATACTTTTTTTATCGGTTCACCGGAGATGACATTCTCTTCGGATACCCTTTACTTCACCGCCCACAGCCCGGATTATGAAGGGGAAGTGGAGGTCTGCCTTCTTGAAGTTAACGACCTACTCGGTAATCCACTTGAACACCCTATCTGCTGGTCGTTTATGGTCGATCATACACCTCCCTATCTGGCTGCTTATTATCCCGGACCCAGTGATCTCGTTGACAGCACCCTTGCAGGGATCTGGATGGAGATCCCCGAATTAACCGAGGGTAGTGTGGATATTCTCTCAATTATGGTTTCCGTTGATGAAGACACGTTCTATTGGGGACTGGGGCCACTGACCATTGATGGTAGTATATTATCACTTCCTATTCCCGGGTCGGGGATCGAACTCCATGCTGATGATACCGTACAGGTTTGCCTGGAAGTTTCGGATATGACCGATTATTGCGAACCCAATTGGTTGATAGAATGCTGGAGTTTCTTGGTTTCCGAAACTGGGATTGACGAAGGTCATACTACACCAGCTGGCTTCTGCATGGACACCAGTTACCCCAATCCCTTTAATTCAGTAACACGCATCCCGGTTTACCTTGCTCATAGGTTCACCAATGAATTCAACGATATCAGACTGGTTATCTATGATATCAAGGGGAAGGTCGTCGAGGATTTGACTACGGAATTGCTGGCGGGATTAGACTATATGAGAAAATCAGGGGAAGCTTCAGGAATTACTCAGGAGATCGTTTGGGAACCGGAAGACCTGCTCTCGGGACTTTACTTTGTAAAACTGAATATTGGCCCGTACCAGCAATCCCATAAAATAATTTACCTAAAATAGAAAAAGTAACCATTTCAAAAACCTGCATAACGCGGTTTAATCCGGATTATTGATACGAGATTATGGCGAAACGATTCCAGTTACAGGGGCTGAGGGATCCGAACGGTTCCCTTGGGGACCAAAGTACTGTACCTTATACGTATAGGTTATATTTTCCCCAACTTCATAATCCACAAAACTGTTTTCCCGTATCAGGTCGCTGATCTGCCTGAAAGGGCTATTATCTGATTTGCGGAAAACTACAAATCCGAGATAGTCCGGTATATATACAGGGCTCCATACAATTTTCAAAGCGCAAGCTCCGGCAACCTCCGTAACAGAGCTAATAACAGGTTGTTCCGGCTGAGAGAAATCGAATGTATAGGTTTTCTGAATAGCGGAAGGATCCCCGATGTTACCTAAATAATCAGCGCCTCTTACCCGGTAGAAATAAGTGCTTTCAGGAACTGCTGTGGTATCCACGAATACGAACACACAGTCTTCCGCCCAGATATTGGTGGCAGGAATGGAATCGCAGATATAATCCGGTTCCGGGAAATTAAGCTTAGGACTAATGGTATCCCAGGAGGTTTCGGTTACCTTTCTCCGTTCAACCATGAATCCGTACAGATCCTGTATAGGCGGGGTAACCCATTCTACCTGGACTGCCCTGTCCCGGGCTTTCAATGCCGCAATCACCGGTGGCGGCGGGGGCTCGGATTCCCTCAATTTTGCGCATACTGTATTGGAGGTATCACTGAGGTTCTGGCTCAGATCATAGGACTTAACCGTGTAACGATAGCAAATTGCCGAGTTCGCCGGCAGGGAACTGTCAGAATCCCAAAAGAGATTGGAATCGGGGTCTTCGATTACGCCGATCAAATACATATCGTACATTACCTTTTCCCATTTTGTGCATACCCTTACGCGTTCATTGTCACTGATGCTTATCACTTCCCATTCCACGCAGACTGAATCCCAGCCGCAAATACCCCGATAAACGTAATAACCAGCCATATCCGTATCCGAGAGATTCGGATCCCATTTCAGTTCGATGTGATCGGTATAACCTTTAGCTATAAGGTCC
>JAFGGQ010000006.1 GCA_016930435.1 bacterium | reverse complement strand
AGGGATTTGCCAGGTTTGCGGACGGGCAGTGGGAAGCTCAGCCCTCCGTTGTCCTGTTTCGGGAGGGCTCCTTGTTGATCCTGGCGGACCCCGGCGATGACCCAGGCCTCCTTTCCGGATTACTTGAACATCATTCACTGAAAATCGGGGATATAAATATGGTTATAGCTACCCACAATCACTCCGATCATGCCGCTAACCTTGCCCTCTTTCCCACGGAAAAAGTGATACATCCCGATCTTCAGTTTAAATTTATACCAGGGACACCTATACGGATTATTCACACACCAGGGCATGAGAAGAAACATTATTCCCTGGTGGCCGTTACTGCAGGAGGAATAATAGCGGTTGCCGGCGACCTGTTCTGGTGGGTAGAGGGCGAACAGCAGCTTACCAGCCGGGAGCAACTTCTAAAGCATCCGGACCCCCTGGCCGAGGACCCCGGGGCGCTTAAAGTAAGCCGACTGAAAATATTGGACCTGGCAGATTGGATCATCCCGGGGCACGGGAGACCATTCGCGGTCAGTCCGGTAACGGGTGAAATCCCAAATGGAAAATTACGAAAGTTGTTCTGAGCTGTTTAGTATGCCAAAGCCATTTACCCGTGGGTCTGTTTTGGGTATTACTCATAATTATTACTCACATTGGTAAGCCTTGAAATGGCGCTATTTACGGTGACTGACATTATGAAGATAATCGTCAGATGTCCGTAATTGAAATTCAGGAACCCAACCGCTTTTAAAAATAATTGCCTAAAAAAGATTTGCTTATAATTACTGTTTTTATATATTTCATAACTGTAATATAAACTATTTTTATAGGAAATTAGTATATTTTTTAAAATTACTCTGCATTAAAAAAGGATATTCAAGATGAGGATGCTAAGTTTAACAATACTATTGACCGCCTTACTCGTTTTTCCAGTTTATGCCGGCGATGATCCGGAGCCGGTCCGGATCGAAGTAAGCGGAAAATTCCAGATTGACCAGCTGTCCCGGTTAGGAATTAATATCGAGAATGTAAGGGGCAATCAGGTTGATGCCTCGGTTACTCCAGAGCAACTGGATATGCTTGAGGGGCTGGGTTTTTCGGTTACCAGCCGGGCAGATGAATTGAGGGAATTCGAAGAATATTACCGTTCCATCCTTATGGATGACCTTGGTGAATACCATACTTATGCTGAGCAAACAGCCATTTTACACAATATCGCCGTCGCTAATCCATCTATCGCCCTTCTGGATAGTTTTGGACCCTCGGTTGAAGGGAGATGGATCTGGGCTCTTAAGTTGACCGACAACCCCCATCTGGATGAAGATGAGCCCGAATTCTGCTATTTCGCAACAATGCATGGCGATGAACCGCCGGGAACGGAGATGTGTATCAATCTGATACAATTGCTGATCAACGGTTATGATACTTCCGCAACGTTCGCCAATATTATTGATAATTGTGAACTCTGGATAGTACCCTTACTAAATCCCGATGGATATACGCATGTCCCTTCTCCCAGAAGGTACAATGCCAATGGAATTGATTTAAACCGTAATTTTCCGGTGCCCGACGGCTCTATAGGGGACGATGGCACTTATAATCTGGAGCCTGAAACTGAAGCTATCATGGGATTTTGTAATGAGCATCATTTTGTGATCGCGGCAAACTACCATACCGGCGCCCTGCTTACAAATTATCCCTGGGATTACACCTATACCCGAAGTCCCGAGGATACACTTTTAATCGAACTGTCCCTGGCATACAGTTACCATAATCCTCCGATGTGGAACAGCACCGAATTTGACTATGGGATAACCAATGGTGCGGACTGGTATATTGTGAGGGGCAGTCTTCAGGACTGGGGGCATCATGTTCATAAGCAGCTTCACCTTACCATCGAGATAAACAATATAAAATGGCCCTCGGAGAGCGCACTGGACGGTCTATGGGAGGATAACCGGGAATCCATGCTGGCCCTTATTGCCTGGGTTAACCGTGGGGTCAGGGGAATTGTTTCCGACAGCCTTACCGGAAACCCCCTGGGAGCAACGGTAAACGTCCTCTCAATCGATAATCCGGTCTATTGCGATCCCGCAGTGGGCGACTATCACCGGGTTTTGATCCCCGGAACCTATACCATTCAATATTCATGTCCACTCTATAGTCCCAAAACCATCAGCGGCATAGTGGTGGGAACCGGTGAGGCTACGAGGGTTGATGTGCAGCTCCGGCCCTATGGAACAACCACGATTACCGGTATCGCCCTGCTGGGAGACGAATCAAACCATTCGGGGATCCGGGTATCCGCCGATAACGGAACACTATTCTACAGCGATACTACCGATGCCGAGGGTCATTATCTGATCACCGGTATCGGCCCCGGCGCCGGATATACCGTAACCGCCTCCAAAAACGGCTGGCGGGATTCTTCACTTACTTATGAGATGATAGAAGGGGCCTGGGATACGATCAACTTCCTGCTCTATCCCTTTGATACCATATTCTTCAGCGATTTCGAGGATGACAGCGGTGGTTTTTATTCATACGGCCCCAAAAATGACTGGGAATGGGGAGTTCCAACTACCGGGCCGGGAAACGCCTATTCCGGAACTAAATGCTGGGCAACGCAGCTAAACAGCAACTACCGCGACAGCTCACGCTCACATTTGGCGCTGGAACTGGACCTCTCCAGAACCGACCAGGCTTACCTTACCTTCCAGCATTGGTATGCTTTCCAGGCATATTACTTCGGGTATCATGACGGGGGAAATATCAAGGTGGAAACAAGAGAGGGCACCCCTATACTGGTTTATCCCGCCGACGGCTATGATCTGACCCTCTCCGAATACAATTGGCTGATCCCAAATGAAGAAGCCTTCGGGGATAATGACCGCGGTAATTTCTGGCACACTGAAGATGTTGACCTGACACCCTTCTGCGGAAACGAGGTTACCATATATTTCGAGTTCGGGTCAAGCAACCAGCAAACTGAATCAGGATGGTACCTGGATGATGTCATGGTCATGTCCGTTAATTATACGCTAATAGCCGGTGAGAATTACAGTGGAACGATCCCTTCAAATATCCGGCTTTTCAAAAACTATCCCAATCCATTCAATAGTGCCACCCGGATCCATTATAAACTCGCCGAACCCTCCTGTGTGGAGATTTTCATAAGGGACCTGCTGGGCAGGGAGGTATGGCATTTTGGACCCCAAAATATGCCAAATGGTGATCATTATTTGGTCTGGGATGGGAAGGACCTGAAAGAAAACACCCTGCCTAACGGGATGTATTTTTGTGATATTAAGGTTGACAATGCCCGAAACTCGATTAAAATGTTGCTTGTAAAATAGTGAACCACCGGGTAAACCAGATACATGGCTAACGAACGAATATTGATCATAGATGATGAGGTAGATAATTTGTATCTTCTTCAGATGCGTCTGCAGGCATCTGATTTCAGCGTGATTACTGCTTCCAATCCACTGGAAGGGATAGGGATTGCAATCGACGAACGCCCGGATCTTATCCTGCTCGACCTTAAAATGCCCCAGATGGACGGCTTCGAGGTATGCCGAAAGCTCAAAAGCAACCTTTCTACCTCGCAGATCCCCATCATCATACTTACTTGTCAGGATGATGTAACCGACAAGGTCAAGGGCCTGGAGGGCGGCGCGGACGATTATTTGATAAAGGATGAGATCGATTACCGTGAGATCGCCGCCCGGATCCGCTCTGTACTGCGCCGCACCGAAAACAGCATTGCCGTGAACCCCCTTACCCATCTGCCCGGAAACAAGGCCATCGATACCGAGATTCATAATCGGATTAATACCGGAGCCCGATTTACCGTGGGCTACGTTGACATAGATAATTTTAAAGCGTTCAACGACGTTTATGGCTACAAGAAAGGGGATAAAATTATCCTCCTGCTGGCCGAAATTATCAGTAATGTTTTAAAATACCTCGGTGATGAGCAGGATTTTGTGGGCCATATAGGGGGCGATGATTTTCTCTTTATCTCTGCCAGTGAATCGTCCGAAAAGGTGGCTTCCCGGTTGGTTTACGAGTTCGGACTGCGTGCCCGGAATTACTACAATGAAGACCATGTCCGGCAGGGAGGATTCTATGCGTTGGACCGGACCGGAGTAGAACATTTTTTCCCCTTGCTCTCGGTAACCGTTGCCCTCATACCGGATGCCCAAAGATTCGCAAACCTGGATGAGATAGCGCTGGAAGCAACCAAAATCAAACGGCGCCTGAAAAACGAGGGAGGCAACCGGTACGGTGCATTATAGCTTGATAATATTTATAATTAAATTATGAAAATAATATTAAAGTTACTTCCGGTTTTTTACTTTTTGCTGTTCACGGCTTGTTCTTATTATAGCAGAACCCAATCTGCAGATGCCCAGAGCATATTTGAAAATGCCAATCACCTGCTCAAAAGGCAGCGGTTTGACGAAGCGTTCGAGGAGTTTAAAACCTTGGTGGAGGTTTATCCTCAGAGTGTTTATGCTGATGACGCCTTTTTTAAATTAGGGTATATCTGCTGCGTCAAGAAAAACTACAGCCTGGCTAATGTTCATTTCAATATTGTTCTTAACGAATACCCCGCTTCTAACTGGGCTTTTGACGCAGCACTATGGGCTGATGTTACCAAAGCCATCCTAAATTGCGATGATCTTCATACTGAATTGCTTCAGAAAATAGGACAGTCATCGGGGAAAAAGGAAGATGACTTGAAATTAGTGGAAATGATGGACCAACTACGTCTGGAAAACCGTGATTTGCGGAACCGAATCGAAGAACTGGAAAGATTAATCGGAGAATTAGAATAAACAATAATTATAAACAGAAGGGGGCAAAATGTGGATTGTAAACTTTTTACTGTTCATTATTTTTATTATAGCGGCTATCGGCTTGTTCTACTTTAACCAGGGAGCTACTATAAACAACCTGTCCATAGGGTTCAGGGAATATGAGCACCTGTCGCTGAACTTCATTCTCCTGGAGACCTTTCTGGCAGGGGCGGTGTGGGCTTTTATCTTTTCCATTATCCAGGAGATCCGTCTGCGCCTGAGAATATCCAAAATTAATAAGGCTACTAAAAAACTCCAGAGCGAGATCGAGAGGTTCCGGCTCAGCGCGGTCCGCGACCTGGATGTTACCGGGGAGGAAGAGGGTGACCGGGTATAATATAGGGCTGATACTGATTCTTCTTGTTGCCCTTTTAATTTTACTGCTGGTATTTATGGGGCATAGCCGGAAGAAGCGTGTTCAGCGTGGCGGAACAAATTATATTGATGGTATCCGGGCATTTATGATGGGTGACCGGAATCAGGCTATCTTCCATCTTACCCAGACGGCTCGGGAGGATTCCGAGAATACGGATGCCTACCTTCTTCTGGGGGATCTGCTCCGTGAACAAAGCCGCTTAAAGGATGCCATTAAAATCCATCGCTCCCTTCTGGCTCGTTTCGACCTCGACCGACCCGCCAAACTCAGGGTTTACAATAGTCTTGCTCTGGATTACACTGCTGCAAATATGTTCAAAGAAGCCCTGCGGTTCATCGATGATGCACTCACCGAAAAAAGGGTGTTATGGGCATATAAACTACAGCAGCAGATCTACGAAAAGCAGGGTGATTACCCGAAGGCTTTCGATATCCTGGAAAAAATCGGGAAAATAACCAAAAAGCCGGACCTCAAGCGATTAGCTATGTATAAGATCAAAATGGGTGAAGAAGCTGTTCAGAAAAAGGACTATCATCAGGCCCGTATCATCTTCAAGGAAGCCCTTAAAATAGACGATCATTGTATCCCTGCTTATTTATATATAGGAGACGCTTATCAGAGCGAAGGTGATTCGGAGAGCGCTATCGAATGGTGGCTTAAGCTTGCCCGTAACTGCCCCCCTGAAGCGTATCTGGTTTTCGACCGTCTGGAAGCGGCATTCTTCGCCAGAAACGAATTCGAGAAGATCATAGGCCTCTATAAGGACCTACACCAAAAGCGCCCGGAGGATTTTAAGATCGTCCAGGCACTGACACGTATCTACGATAAGAAGGGTGATTATGAGGGCGCAATAGCTGCTATCCGTGAATTGGGGCCGGTTTTGAACCTGCCTGCGAAAATAAAAATGCTTGAACTCTATGCCATATCCGGCAAATCTAAAAAGGAGTTGTTGGACCTCGTTGCTGAGATTACCGAGGATTTCAGGCGTACCGACAATTACTTCTACTGTGCCAACTGTGGGAGATCCAGTGAAAAGCCCCTGTGGCATTGTCCACAATGCGGTGCCTGGGATAGCTACGGGATAAGCTGTGTATGAACCCGTAAAATACAGATCAAGTTTGGTAGCATAATCGAAATATAGAAATCAAAGATATTTGAGAAGAATATACATAAGAATAATCTATTTCAAGTACAGAATTCTGTTTACGAATTGGTGCGAGTTGACCGATATCCTGACGAAATAGATCCCCGAAGCCAATTCCCCGTTATCCTTGCACGATCCGTCCCAGGTTAGGGTATGTACACCCCTTTCCATTGCTGTTTCTTCCCGGTAAATGATTCTGCCCATGAGATCGAATATTTGAAGTGAAACACGGTCATCTTGCGGAAGTTGCAGCTCAATGGAAATCATCTTGTTGAAAGGATTCGGGAATATTCTGGAGACCCCGAATTGATCGATTATCAGGGATTGTTCCTCGGTTGTTAGTGAAAAAGCGCAGGGCTGGCTGGTCACCCGGACATCGTCAATAAAGAAACCAGTTGATATATCTTCATCGTCAGAGGTCATTGTAAAAAGCACTTCAATGGTATCTCCGGGCGGGATATAAAAGAGGTCGTAGCGGTATTCCATCCAGTCAACGGTAAAAGCCAGCAGGGAATCCAGCGCTCCGCCGGAACCTATAAAACCATGCCTGGTAGTATCCCCTTCATGGATGATATCCACATAGATGCCATCCACGCCGTAATTGGACACTTCATAGTACATCCAGAAGGAAAGTTCGGGATTATCCCCTACGGTAAGGTGGTCTGATTTGAGGTAGCAATGATGTCCGTTCTGGTATTGGTGTGATGCTTCGCTTCCGCACCACCATGAGTATGTACCGGAGTGTGCCCTGGTAGCGGTTAATTGCCACATGTCCAGGGTGCCGCCGTGTGACCATTTGTCATCCCCGGATTCCATATCATCGAGGAAGAGGATGTTTCCGATAAGGAGGTTGAAAGTAGCGGTGGAGCGGATTCCCCGGCTGGTGCTTACCCGGGCAAAAACTTCAGCCAGGTAGGTTTCCGGGGTGCTGCTATGAACCTGGATGTCGATAGGGTCGGATACTCCGGAATCCGGCGAGATCATTGTGATGTTGTAATACCCGCCGGGGATACTGAGGTAGGGTTCCTCGGTCCAAAGGGTCAGTTGCGGATAGAGAGGTGGGATAGGCCCGGAGTTCTTTATGACGAGTTGTATGGTAGCAGTTTCCCCAGGCTGGATAATTTCGTCCTCACCGGAGGAGATAACCGAATATGAAAGCTCGCTGAAAACCGGAGTGCTGATGAAGAGGTCCAGCTCGTATTCCCATTCACTGCCTGCTCCATCGGTGACCGTAACAGCTATTGGGGCGGGTTCGCCGTTCAGTCCATCTGCGCTCACTGACAGGGCTGTTTGAAGGGTACAGATTTCGGCGGCGGCAAGGTCACCATAATCAAAATGGATGATCGCCGGATTTAGGTTAGCCGGGGGGGTCAGACCGGCCTGCAGACCGGCGGCGGCAGCGCTGCCCCTGTTCTTTAAAATTATTATCAGTATTACTGAATCTGTTGGAGCCAGGGTATTCCCCGAAATCGGAACGCCCCCTGTGTCATTGATAATATAATCCTCCAGATTTACATAGGCGCCCTCGTATGAGACCCTAAGGGCATCCTGGTAGGGATTGATGTTTTTGCCGGTTACTGTAAGGGTAACGTCCTCAGCGGAGAGCGGGTCAATTGTCATGATGGTGCAGCCGGAAAAATTGCTTATGCCCGTTCCAAGCCAGGTTTCGCCCTGGGCAAGGCCAATTGCCGCCTCATTTATCCGGGCACCAAGGTGATCCTCCACGCAAATGCTGATGGTATTAGCAAAGGAAGGAACGGAGTCGGGATAGCTTACTGCAATATTGTAGGGGTTATTGGTCCATATCTGCATCTCCGGGTCGCCCAACAGGTTGATCTCGTACTGGTGCCAGCGCCATATATTGGCCAGGGTGGCGTAGGGCGCATAATAAGCCTTAAGAAAAGCGAGTATCTCACCGGCCTTGTAGATATTCAGGTGATACATTAATTCGAACACCCTCTCATCATAGACGTCGGAATAACCGTATCCGGGATTTCCCGGCGATCCCCAGCCATATCGGCTGTTCCCGAAGAAGGCAACCCCCCCGCCGTTTGGATTGGCAATGAAGTGCTCGGAGATACAATCGTAGTCGATAGCCGCCGGCCAGCAACCGATCGAATAGCAGACGCTCTGCTTGGTTCCGTTTGTAAGGGTGTCCATATCCAGGGGATAAAGATACTGAGTACCAACTCCCATAACCCACCAGGAGGCATGACCATCGTGATTGATATAGGCCTGTCCCTGGTTCATGGCGGCGATGGCGGTCTCCCGGGTCTCATTGCCCAAAGATTCATAGAGCTTGGTAATGGTGTAATAATCGGGGACATATAATTCCTCAATTATATCCTTGGCGATACCCGAGTCTGTATAGGGGTCATCCCATAGTATCATGGCTAAAAAGAGCATTTTGTTGAGGTAATCCAGCCGGGGTGTTTTCTCATAGCTTACCAGCTTGTGGGCCCAGGCTCTCATTTCCGCCTGGTTTTCCAGGGACGCCCGGCCAACAAAAACATCCGGATACTGATCCACCGAATCCGCTACTTCTCCGTAAGTGTCATTGCCATTAAGGTTCCAATCGCCATCCAGGTCGGAATAATAGAGATCGGCATGGATCTGGTTCTCGTTTTCGTAGAAACCGGCTTCGCAGTCGAACGCCCATACTATTCTGCTGGGGATGAAGTTGACATCCCCTGCCAGGAGTACCCAGGTGATACCCCATTCGGTATAGGCATACTTTATGAATTCCCGGATTTTGGTCTGATTATCAGCACCGCTCATGGTGCTGTAAATATGGGCGGTAGTGATAATGGTATCCCTTAAACCCTTTTGCTTTTTCCACTGATAGAGGGTATCTAAAATCGGCACAAGGGATGCGTCGGTGATGATCAGATAATCATAAGCACCGTCTGCCGGGAAAAAATAATGGGAATAGTAATTGGAGATGGTTTCCGGATTGACTACTAAATTGGAAATAAAGTTTTGCCAGCTTTGCAGGGAGTTTGGAGAACGCTTCCGGGGTGCCGCAGGGAGATCCCCGCCCCGGCTAATGAAAAGTTGAATAACGGCTTTCTCAAGCAGATAGAGTTCACCCCGGGCAGGATTGTACTGTAAGGGATAATAGATCCCGCTAGCGACCTTGAACCCTGATAGATTGCCGGTTTTCCTGTATTCAAAGCTACTCTGAGGGAGCAAAGTATTCTGACCGTATGCAGAGGGATCAGGAGCTGTGAATTGTGGGTCCGGAATATTGACTCCGGCCATAGGAAGGATGTATGGGGGTTGAGAAGGATAGAGATTGAAATCCTCCGCAATAATGGTCCGGCGCTCCCCGGTTACTCTGACACTATCCACAATTGCATCGGGTGGCAATAAAAAGTGCAACGGAGTGGATGGCAACTGGGGTTGGCCTGGGATCCCGCCTATCTCCCCTCGTTTATAATAAACCTGGTCATAGCCGTTAAAATGCCGGAATTCGAAGTCCGACGAGAAAGAATTCTGTTCGACTTCGATAACATCACTAAAAGCCAGGGAAACAAAAACCATCAAGGGGATTATAATAAAAAGCTTTTTCATCGATCCTCCGATCATATTTAATAATAAGTAGCTTATTTTCAATACTATGATAAACTACAATAAAATAGGAAAAAGGCAATTTATTTTTCCACCCGTTTTCGGCTTTGATGAAAATGCTGCCGGAAAGAAGGGAAAGTTATGATTGACGGTTAACATCAAAGTATTCTATGCTTCTTTATCCCAGTTTTTTAAAGGTGTATAGACCCGCTTTTTTACCTTGCAAAATGGGAACAGGATTTCTATATTTTAATGGTCATAAGAAAAAGCAGGTCCGGCGGTATCTGAAACTTGCTAAACCACTGCCTGATCAATTCAGGTTGCCCGGATGAAACATTTTATTCTTTAAAGGGGAATAGTGATGCTGGATGAGTTAAACCAAAAAGAGGGCCTGAGAAGGGCTTTGTTAAATTTTAGGAGGGTAGTGGTGCTTACCGGTGCGGGTATATCCGCGGAGAGTGGAGTTCCTACCTTCCGGGAGAAGGGAGGGCTCTGGGGCAAATATAATCCCGAAGAGCTGGCTACTGCCCGGGCGTTCCAAAAGAACCCCCAGCTGGTCTGGGAATGGTATCAATGGAGGAGAGGGTTAATCAGTGAGATGAAGCCTAATCCCGGTCATTATGCCATTGCTGAGATGGAGCGGCTTTTCGATGATTTTAGCCTGATCACTCAGAACGTGGACGGACTCCACCGGGCTGCCGGCAGTAAGATAGTTTTGGAAATGCACGGGAACATCATGCGCAATAAATGCTTTGATTGCGGCAAGGTTTTTGACGGGATAAACCTGAAGGATAAGGAACCCCCTCGCTGCGACGGGTGCGGGGGATTATACCGGCCCGACGTAGTCTGGTTCGGGGAAATGCTCCCTTCCGATGTGCTTTATGCCGCCTTTCAAAGTACCCAGTCCTGCGAGCTCTTCTTCTCTATCGGTACCTCTGCCCTGGTCCATCCGGCTGCTTCCCTGCCCATCGAGGCGATGCACTCCGGTGCTTATGTGATAGAGATCAATCCGCAGCCTACGGTGATCAGCCACTCGGTGGACCATACCTTTTTAGGTCCGTCGGGGGAGATACTGCCTCAGATCGTGGATTTTATCAAAGCGAACCGTTAAAATGATAAAGGCTGAACGCTTTCACGAATCTTGCTTATATAACGATCAGGAGACAGCCCTTTTGAAAGAATGCAGAGCCTGCCCCTGGGAATGCGGCGCGGACCGGATTGCCGCTCCTTCCGGTATATGCCGAACCGGGGCGCTGCCCATGGTCTCCTCCTATAACATCCACTTGGGAGAGGAACCCCCTATTTCCGGGTACAAGGGTTCGGGTACCATTTTCCTCACCAATTGCAACCTGAAATGCCAGTACTGCCAAAATTACCCCATCTCCCAGATGGGACATGGTCAGGAATACTCACTCACCAGATTCGCGAATATGATGCTGGAACTCCAAAAAAAAGGAGCCCATAATATCAACTTCGTGACCCCCTCACATCAGGTAGTCCAGATTAAAAGGGGGGTGCTTTGCGCCCGAGAACAGGGATTGGCCATCCCCATCGTCTATAATTCCTCCGGTTATGATTCACTCTGGCAACTAAAGTACCTGGAAGGAATCGTGGATATATTCCTGGTAGATATGCGTTATGGCAGGGATGATGAAGCCCTGAAGTATTCCGGTGCAAGGAATTATGTTGCGGTCAACCGGCAAGCTCTCCTTGAGATGTATCGGCAGGTGGGGGACCTGGTGATGGACCAATACGATGTGGCTACCAGGGGGATCATCATCCGGCATCTGGTTCTTCCCAACGGGATCTCCCATAGCAAAGGCATCCTGGAGTTCATCCATGACAAGCTTTCATCAAACACTTATATAAGCTTGATGAGCCAGTATTTTCCGGCTTACGAAGCGGTAAATTGCCCGGAGCTCTCCCGGCGGGTTACCCGTAAGGAATACCGGGAAGTTGTCAATTATATGGAAGAACTGGGGCTGGATCAGGGTTGGACCCAATGTTATGAGTGATAATTATAATTTAAGATTTTGAGCACTGAAATAATAATCCCGTTTAATTCAGTTGAAATTAACTATAATGCCTGAAATATCGAAAAACAGGTTATTAGAATATAAACTTCGGAATAAAATTTGCATTTTTTT
>JAFGGQ010000058.1 GCA_016930435.1 bacterium | reverse complement strand
ATCATCACTCAACAATACAGGAGAGGCAACCATCCAGCAATCCAGTGGCAGTTATGGTAAATTTCAAATAATACCATGCAGCTAAATTGCATATGAACCATAATGATCTATGTTTCCTTTAAAATTAGCTGGTTTTTAAACAGAATGCATATATATCTCGTTTATTAAAACAAAAAAAATATCTTTGGAAATATTCAAAATCTTCTTGTAACACTGGGGAAAATATGTAATTTAGTATTGAAGAATATCTGAAAATTATACCATATTACAGGGAATGTAAATGATAGATCTGAGAGTGTATATGTAACTTTGGAGGAATACTTTAAAATGATCTACAGAAATGCCCCTTACCTTTTTTCTTCAATAATACTAATCGCACTATCCTTCATGCTTGGTTGCGGTGAGGATAACAACAACGGCCATGACTCCACTGCCCCCGATATTTTTATCAGTTACCCTGAAAATGGATCAGAGGTTTCGGACACAGTTACGGTCGAAGCCATTGCATCGGACAATGTAGGAGTAGAACGGGTAAAATTCTATCTCGACGGTTCTTTACTGGCTGAGGACGATAATGAACCCTGGGTAGCTATCTGGGTGGCATCCGGTTTAATCAACGGAACTCAGCATTTTCTGTATGCAATTGCTTACGATGCCGCTGGCAACCAAGGGGCTTCCGACACCGTGATGGTAACCGTTAACAACTCCCATGTTGATTATCAGTATGTATTAATCCCTGGGGGTAGCTTTACCAGGGGTGATGTCTGGGAAGACGGTGAGTTCGATGAAACCCCTAATGCCCGGTTCAGTATTGATGCTTTCAGAATTGGGATCAGGGAGGTATCCAATGCCAATTTTGGGGCGTTTATTTCGGACAGCGGGTATTTCAGGGAGGCGTTCTGGGATTCAGCCGGCTGGGATTGGGTACAGCGCAACGGCATTGAAGCCCCTAAGTGGTGGGAAGATGGCAACTATAACAGCGGACCCGATTACCCTAACTACCCCGTGGTGGGGGTATCCTGGTATGAGGCGCAAGCCTATTCCCGCTGGGCGGGTGGTCGTTTGCCTACCGAGGCTGAATGGGAGAAGGCAGCCCGTGGCACTGAAGGGCTCGACCATACCGGAGACAGCCATCCCGATGGATATAAGTTCCCCTGGGGTAATGATTTTTTCATGGCTATCGCCGGGGACACAGTTCAATGTAATTACGGAGATGGTCTGGCCCCCTCGTACGGCGAGGTTGACGGTTACACGGGGACCGCGCCGGTGGGCTCATTCCCAGGCGGAGTGTCCCCTTACGGATGCGAAAACATGGGGGGCAATGTCTCCGAATGGTGTTCAGACTGGTATGCCCCAACTTATTATGCCGAATATACCGGGGACAATCCACAGGGGCCGTCCAGCGGCAGCCAGAAGGTTTACCGCGGAGGGAGCTGGCTATCCGATCCCCATCTGGCTGACCCCACCTCAAATGCCTTACGAAACTGCGAACGAAACAAACGGGACATTACTGACAGAAAAGGGAATATCGGATTCAGGGTAGCCAAAGAGGTTTCCCGAAAATAAAACGGGATCGCCGGAATCTGATCAGGATTAAATTTACTAATATAAGTTTGAAAATGGATATCGTAATTCAAAAATTCGGAGGAAGTTCCGTAGCCAATGTTGAGCGCCTGGAATCAGTCGCTCGTCGGGTGATCGAAACCTACCGGGCAGGTCGCCAGGTTGTAGTTGTAGTATCGGCTATGGCTAATACAACCGACGATTTTTTAGGACTGGCCCAAGAGATCACCGCAAATCCGCGGGAACGCGAATTGGATATGCTTCTTACTGCCGGCGAACGGATCTCCATGGCCCTCCTTTCCATGATCATCTGGCGGGAAGGGCTGGAAGCTATCTCCTTTACCGGTTCCCAGAGCGGAATTATCAGTGATAATAATCACACCCGTGCAAAGATAATCGAGGTAAAGGCTGTCCGCATCATCGAGGAACTTCACAAGCAGCGCATTGTTATTGTAGCCGGCTTTCAGGGGGTCAGCCCGGAACGGGAGGTTACCACTTTGGGCCGTGGTGGCTCGGATACCACAGCAGTTGCCCTTGCAGCAGCGCTGGGAGCTCTAAAATGCGAAATCTATACCGATGTGGAAGGGGTATTCACAATCGACCCCAGACTTGATCCGGATGCCATCAAACTGCCCGAGATCTCATACGAAATGATGCTGGAGCTGGCAGTATCCGGGGCAAAGGTATTCCATTCCAGGGCGGTAGAACTTGCCCGAACCAAAGGTATTCCTGTCGAGATAAAATCCAGCTTTGTAAATAAGACCGGCACCTTTATAAAAGGAGAAAACCAGATCATGGAAACTCCCGAAATCGTAGCCATATCCCATAGAGATAATCTGACGTTTTTTCAATCCACCCCTCTGACCGAAGCACAACTCTCACAGCTTCTTGACGAATTAAAGGGTATCAGAATTGAAACCGAGCAGTTCCAACTGCATTCGCAGGAAAACAAAACAATGGTTTCATTCTGGATACCGGGGATCGAGCTTCCCAAATTCCAGGCTCTAATCGAAAGATATTCCTTCCATACCATAAGCCCTGTAGGGGTGGTAACCCTCGTTGGCAAAGAGATAAACCGGAATGTCTCAGTACTCTCCCAGATAATTGAATTGCTTAATGAAAAGGGTTATAAGATCTTCCAATTAAATACTTCCTGTACCTCGCTTTCCCTTCTGGTGGATCATCAAAAAGCTGAAAATATTGCCTTGTATCTCCATCAGGTACTCATCAAACAGAAAAGGCCAGGATGATGAAGGGTTACAGAGTAGCAATTATAGGAGCCACCGGATTAGTTGGTGACAGATTCATCGAGAGTCTGGAGGAGCTGAAATTCCCGGTTCGTGAATTAGTGCTTTATGCTTCTTCTTTATCCCGGGGCGCCATTCGCAAGTTTCAGGGGAAAGACATCATTGTTCGGGAATTGACACGGGCTTTTGATCCCGTGGTTGACCTTGCGCTCTTCTCTGCGGGATCCAAAATCAGCCTTGAGTACAGCCCCCTCTTCGCCGGGAAGGGCGCCTGGGTGATCGACAATAGCTCCGCCTTCCGAAGGGATGAGGATAAAGCACTGGTAGTGCCCGAAATCAACTTCGAGACCATTCGATCATCACCCAGCCGGATCATCGCAAATCCCAATTGCTCCACCATCCAATTGGTCATGGTATTAGCGGCTCTCCGGAGTTTGGCACCCTTGAAAAGAATAGTGGTATCCACTTACCAATCGGTGACCGGAGCGGGGCGCGAGGGACTGGAAGCACTTCACGATCAGAGGCGCGGAGGAACCCTGCAAGGACCTTTTGAATTCCCTATCCTTGATAACCTGGTCCCCAAGATCGGCAAGTTCGATGATCCTATATATTCTGAGGGCGAAGATGGTTATACCACCGAGGAATTAAAACTGATCAAGGAGACCCAGAAGATACTGGAACAGCCCGATTTAAAGGTTACTGCGACGGCGGTCAGGGTTCCTGTTTCGGTCGGGCACTCAGAATCGGTAAATGTAGAATTTGAGGAAGCTGTTGAATTAGATAGAGTTCACGAGGTATTGAGAACTTACCCGGGACTGGTTGTCCGGGAACCGAACTCCCCCAATTTCCCCACGCCACTGGAAGCCCGGGGTCGTTACGAGGTGTTTGTAGGCAGGATACGCCGGGATTACTCCCGGGAAAACTGTTTGAATATGTGGATCGTAGCTGATAATTTAGTCAAGGGCGCTGCTGGCAATGCCGTGCAGATCGCCCTTAAATTAGTGAAAGTGGGGCTATTATAAATTATTTACAAGAGGCCTGCAAAATAAAAAGGACCATATTATGGGACTGGAACGCAAATTAGGGTTAATCGATATCTTCTGCATTGCCTCCGGAGCGATGATCAGCTCGGGCCTGTTCATTCTTCCCGGTATTGCTTTTGCTACTTCCGGACCATCGGTGATATTAGCATATATAATAGCCAGTTTGCTGGTAGTCCCCGCGGTATTCAGCAAGTCCGAGTTATCTTCGGCTATGCCAAAAGCCGCCGGCGATTATTTCATTCTTGACCGCAGTTTTGGTCCTGCAGCAGGCGCACTCGGGGGGATATCCGCATGGTTCTCGCTGAGTTTTAAAAGCGCTTTTGCCCTGATTGGAATGAGCGCCTTTGCCTACCTGCTGGCTCCTAACCTTACTGAATGGCAATTCAAATTCATTGCCATAGGGCTCTGTGTACTTTTTTCAGTTATAAATACAGTCAGCGTAAAGCATGCCGGGAAACTCCAAATCGGCCTGGTACTTGTATTACTGGGACTCCTGGCTGCATACATATTCTGGGGTTTTCACACTGTTGATGTGAGTCGTTACTCACCATTTATGCCATTCGGATTCGGGTCGGTCCTTACAACCACAGGTCTGGTGTTTATTGCTTATGGCGGTATAACTAAAATTGCAAGTTTAGCCGAAGAAACCAAGGATCCTGGCAGGAACATCCCACTGGGAATGCTGTTGGCATTAATAATCATCTCCATATTTTACGGTCTTACGGTAATCGTAACCGTTGGGGTGCTTCCCGCTGAAACACTCCGGACCTCCTTAATTCCTATTTCACAAAGCGCAGGAACATTCGCCGGGACTTTTGGCGTTGCAGTGATGGCCATCGCCGCCATTCTGGCCTTTGTATCCACGGCAAACGCCGGCATTATGGCCGCTTCCAGAACACCCATGGCAATGAGCCAGGATGGACATATCCCCTCTTTCTTCTCAAACTTACACCCGAAATACGGCACCCCATATAAATCCATTATTTTTACTGCCGCCTTTATGATCGCTGTTATTCTTTTCCTTAATCTCACTACCCTGGTCAAGGTAGCTTCCACATTCAAGATACTCCTCTTTATGTCTGCCAATCTCTCGGTAATCGTAATGAGGGAAAGCCGTATAATAAATTATAAACCTGTTTTCAAATCCCCACTTTATCCCTGGATACAGATATTGGGGATTGCGGGTTACGCCTTGTTGCTCGTCAAAATCGGGTGGATACCCTTAGCCATTGCCGGAGGTTTTTTCGGGGTTTCATTGCTCTGGTATTGGTTTTATTCCAAAATCAAGGTGCAACGGGAATCGGCTCTGGTCTATTTCATCCAGCGGTTAACATCCCGTAAATTAACCGAAAATGTTCTCACCGGTGAATTACGGGATATCCTGAGGGAAAGGGATGACCTGATCGAGGACCGTTTTGACAGGTTGATCCAGGATTGTGATCTCATTGACCTGGAAGGTCCACTGGAAGCCTGTGATTTTTTCCGGATCGTGGCTCAAACGATCAACCAGAAATTGGGTATGGAAGACCGGGTTTTAATCAAACTCCTGATAGACCGCGAGCAGGAATCATCAACGGTTATATCACCCGGATTAGCTATACCCCATGTTATTGTTGAAGGAGAGGGCAACTTTAATATTCTGGTAGCCCGTTGTAAGAAAGGGATAAATTTCCCCGGTCAGGAGGTGCCGGTAAAGGTAGTTTTTGGACTATTCGGTTCACATGATCAGCGGAATTTCCATCTGAAATCCCTGGCCGCGATCGCCCAGATCATTCAGGATAAGGATTTTGAAAAAAATTGGCATAATGCCAAGACTTGTAATGAATTAAGAGATATCATCCTGCTCGCTGAACGTAAAAGGCATAGATGTTACAATGGGCGATAGAAGGACAACATTAATTAATTAATTATCATAGTTAAGGAAGAAGCATTATGAGCATCAACAGCACTGTTGACATAGCTGTAAAATTTATTGAATGTATCAATCGTAGGAATTTTGATGGTTTAGGGGAGCTGATGAGTCCTGCCCACCGGCTGGTTTCTGATAGCGGAGAGATAAAAGAAGGGCAGGAGCTTTCGCTAAAAACCCTGCGGGATTATACGTGCCGGTGGCCCGATTTCCAGATCCATATCGGGGAGATATTCATGAACGATGAATATATTATTATAGTAGCTCGAACGACCGGCTCCTGTGACCAGAAACCGCCATCTGAAGAGATCCGCCAGCGGCGGTTGTACCGCTTACTCATCCGGGATGGGAAAACCCGGGAATTCCAGTATGCCATGGAAGACAATAACCAACGCAGAGAGGAATTTAGAATAACTGCCGATAAAAGAATAACCACTTAGTAAAAAAGCAACCCGCCTGTAATCAGCAGGATTATCCCTACTACCTTTTTAAACGCCGCTTCATTAACCCTGATGTGCAGTTTCATCCCCAGCAGGACTCCCAGGATCAATGGGGGTAGCATCAAGAGCCCAAATTTAAGTGTTTCCCAGTTGGTAATACCGTTTGCTATATAAAGGCCATTACGCCAGATGGCATCGATAAAGAAAATGGCGACCAGGGTTGCCCGGAATTGTTGTTTATTCAATTTCTGACTGAAGTAAATTATCAAAGGGGGTCCATTGGTATCGAACATACCGCCCAGTATTCCACCGATAAACCCGGCTATGGCGCCCCAGAATCCCGGAAGGTCCCGGCGCCGGGAAGGTCGATTTATAAAGAGCAGGTTCAGCCCAAAAAGAACCACCAATATCGAAAAGACCTTTTTAATTATCAGCGAATCAACACCGGCTAATAAACGTATTCCAATAAAGGAACCAATGATCACAAAAACCAGAACGATAATAAACTCATCCTTTTTAATATCTTTCCGGGTTTTCCAGAATAATATCGCTCCCGAAACCAGGGTAGTGATAGTTACTACCGGTACTACAAATTTAATATCCAAAAAAAGTGCCAACAAGGGCACAGAGATCAACGAAGAGGCAAATCCAGTCAGACCCTTGACCGTATGTGCAATGAGCACGATCACGGCGGCTAACATTATAATTATAAAGTAGTCCATTAAAGTTGTTTTCCGCTTTTATGAAAACACTATTGTCACGAAAGAGGGGAACGCCGCCCCATGCGCTATTGAAAATCCATCATAAAAACTTTCTCACTGCTAACTTGCTCCCGATACCCCCGAATACTATTCCCAAAAGCACTATTAAACCCAAGCCCAGATCGGAAAGTGAAACCAGTTGAGGGAGGATTATCCGTATCCCTTTCTGTAATCCATAGATGATCAAAGCTGCAAATATTCCGCTGATGAATCCCTTCAGCATTCCTTCATAAATAAATGGGCGCTGAACGAAATGCCGGGTAGCACCTACCAGTTCCATTATCATTATTGTATCCTTACGGGCGGCGATAGTGAACTTGATAGTGTTCAATATAATAACCGTTGCGGCAATGAAAAGGAGTACACCCCACCCTATTTCCAACAGCCTAAAAGTCCCTGCTATCCGGGAAATCCGGGCTGCAATCTCACTCTCGGACGCAATCTCACTAACCCCTTCAAGCTGTTCTAATTTCCGGGTCAATTCCGAGATCTCACTGTGAACCAAAAATGAGGATTTTAAACGCAATTGAAAGGACGCGGGGAAGGGATTTTCATCGAGCTGCTTGAGCAGGTTATCCCCATATTCCCTTTTGAATTTGGAATATGCCTTTTCCCGGGAAATATAGATGACTTTTTCCACCTCGGGGAATGCTTCGATTTTGCTTTTGAGCACTTCGGTTTGCGTTTCATCAAGCTCAATAGGAAGGTAAACTTCCACCCCCACCTTTTTTTCGAGCCTGCCCATGGCGTATCGGAGGTTAGTGGAGATCACCCCGAATATACCAAATACGACCAGAGCGGCTGTAATTGTGGAAATAGAAAGAAACGTAATAAAACCCCTTCTTGAAAAACTCTTTAATGCTTGACTGATTGCAAAAATTATGTCGCCAAATTTTAACATGATTATTCCAGCAGAATCCCTTCTTGAATCTGTAATACCCTGTATTTATACCTTTTAACCAGGTCTATATCGTGAGTGGCCATGATCACCGAGGTGCCCTGGCGATGGCAATCCATCAATAATTTTATAATCCCTTCAGTAGCCTGGGGGTCAAGGTTCCCGGTTGGTTCATCCGCTAATACTAAAAGGGGATCGTTCGCTAATGCCCGGGCTATTCCAACCCTTTGCTGTTCTCCTCCTGAAAGCTCATGCGGATACGAGTCCTTCTTGTGGGTTAAGCCCACCCAGGAAAGAAGTTCAAACGCTTTTCGCTTCCTTAATTTGCGGGGTACTCCAATCACCCGCAGGGCAAAGTAAACGTTCTCAAAAGCGGTCATATCCCGGATCAACTTGAAATCCTGGAATACTATCCCCAGTTTCCGGCGGAGATAGGGGATCTGAGACCGGTGGATGGTTTTCGAGGAATACTCATCGAACTTTACTTCACCGGCATCCGGGTATTCTTCAAGGTAAATCAACCGGAGAAGGGTGCTCTTTCCCGCGCCGCTGGGCCCTACCATAAAAACGAATTCCCCTTTTCCAAGCGAAAAGCTGATATCTGACAGGGCAACCCAGTCCCGTTTATATATCTTTCCTACTTTCTCTAAACTCAACAGCATATACACCATCCATAATTTTTGAAAATTTATCAAAATCATACCTAAAGTCAACAGGTTTATAAAATAATAACATTCTGCTGTGCCAAAATATCGGCTTCAGCTATATCATATTTGACTACATACTATATTTTCTGAATAATTTCTGTTGATAAAATCGTTTCAATAATTATATTTCAAAATGATAAAATATTATTATAAGGAGAAAGGTAACAAAAATGCTTAGAAGATCATTTATTCTGGTTTTATTAACATTGCTATTCATGGGAACTTCTCTTTCCCGGGCCCAGGAGATAGCCATTTCCTATGCCGGTATGGATCAGAAATATCCCTCAATAAGTGTCTGCGACACAAATTTCTTTATTGCCTGGGAGGACTACCGGCGGGGCACAACCAATATTAATATATACGGCCAGTTCATCCCTGCTGAAGGGGCGTCCCCCACAGCGGGTTATGCTATAAGCACAGATGACGGCAACCAGACCTCCCCTGCAGTAGGCTCGAATGGTGATCTTTTTATCATTATCTGGTTAGACCATGAGGTCAGTGAATACCCTCAACTTTTCTGCCGTTACTTTGATCCACAAACCCTTTCTTTTACTTCTTCGGCTTCCCGGGTCACTTCCACGCCATCATATAAATCGCGTTTAACCGTAGCTTCCAATGGCGATAATTTTCTGGTGTTATGGCAGGACAGTCAAACGCCGGAAACCATCCGGATCAAGGGGCTTCTGATTGATCCCACGGGCAGTCCCGTTGATACGGCCCTTTATATTTCACCACGTGCCGGGAAATTCACCGTACCCACCCTTGCCTGGAACGGAGAAAACTACCTTGCCGTTTACCGGGATTCCAGCGACCATATCGGACTTACAGGGCGCTTCCTGGACTGCGAAGGCAATCCCGAGAGCGAACCGATCACCCTGCTTAGGGAGGCCCCATCGGTTAATTTCCCGGAGATCACCTGGGATGGGGTTACATTCTTCCTCACCTGGCAAAATTATGATTATATTACCTATACCGATGTTTTCGGCTGCAAAATCTCCACTACGGGCGAGGTCTTTCCGGCATATTTACCCATCTCACTACTTAATGCCAACCAGTCCAATTCCGATGCCGTATGGGGTAGTACCGCCTACCTCACTGCCTGGCAGGACGACCGAAGCGGATTGTACAGCGATATCTACGGCCAATGGGTAACCTGGAATGGGAACCTTTTAGACACCGATTTCATTGTCTGTGATGCTTTAGCCGGTCAGCAGGATGTTGCAGTAGCATGGAACGGCATCCGCTTTCTGGCTGTCTGGGGGGATTACCGGAATACCTACGACTCTGATATCTATGGACTATTCATCGATCCCCCGGTTGAAACCAGTGAAGGGCCGCTTGCTTATGGCTTCATACCCGGACCGGGCCAGACTACCGCCTGCGCCGACCAGAATATCATATTCCGGATAACCGACCGCCTGGGAATCGATCCCGGCACCATCCAAATCACCGTAAACGGAGCAACTTATATGCCCGACGGCGGACCCGTAACCGTTTCCGGGGATTCAGTTATCTTTATCCCAGTAAGCCCATTTGCCACTTATGATACTATCGATGTCGAAATCTCCGGTATCGAGAATATAGCCGGTATTCCCATGGATTCGGCCTATAACTATCAATTCTATATCGACAATATTCCGCCGCAGATAATCACCGCCCTGCCCGGTGAGGGCGATTCCATTGCCCCGGACTTCAATACCGTGATCATTGGTTTGTGGGACTACAGCAGTATCCACCGGGAATCTATTCTGCTTACACTTAACGGGATTAGCTTTGACCTTTCAGGAGGCATCCTCTCTTACTCAAATGACAGCTTAACCCTGGATTTTGACCGGACCGGGATCACTTTGGAGCTGGGCGATACACTGGAAGTCTGCATTTATGCCCGGGACATAGTGGATATCTGCGGATCCAACACCCTTAACACCTGCTGGGAAGCATACGTTGAGGGAACAGGGATCAACTCATCTCCGGTAATTAAACCGTACTGCAAACTGCTGGGCAGCTACCCCAATCCCTTCAACGAAAGCACAACAATAATCTTCAATTCCCTTACCACCGGTTATGCTACAATTAAAATTTTGGACGTCCGTGGCAGAATGGTGAAGGAGGTTTACCGGATACCGCTGGAGGTTGGAACGAATCTATTCAAGGCAGACCTTAGGGGAGAGCCTTCCGGCATCTATTATATCCGTATTAAAACCGAGAATGCCACATTAACTCACCGGACACTATTGCTGAAATAACGATTCAGGGAAACCGTTTTAATTCCATGCCCATCTATATCGATCTGAAAAATAAGCGGGTTGAGTTGAGCATCAGGGACCTCGCGGGGCTACTAACCACACCGGTTATCCTCGAGGGTATAACCCTGGTCAACCGGGGCAGACTGGGGCAGAAGCTACATTCCACCTTTTTTGAGAACCTGCCCGGGGAGCAGGAAGTTTTTGTCCAAAGGGAAGAAACCATAGAAGGTATATCAATTAGGGTGGGGGGGCGTATCGACCATTCAAATACTGACGAAAGGGGTATATACCTGGATGAGTTGAAGACAGTTGCCCTTAAAGATGAAGTTTTCAATAAACTGGATCTGACCGACCTCCCTTTTTTTGAAAATCAGCTTAAGCTGTATGCCGCCATTTATCCGCGTAAGGCGGGAGAAATACTGCGCCCTCGACTTATACTGGTCAATCTTCCTACCGGTGAGGTTCGTGAATTCAAGCTTTCTTTCAGGGTAAGGGAATATAAACAATATTATCTTTCAGCATTGAAGAGGGTAGTGGACATCTTTAATCAGCGCCAGGAATCCGTCCTGAAGAAAAAAATCCTTGGGGAAAAGCTGTTATTTCCCTTTCCTGAATTACGGGGGTCTCAGAGGGAGATGGCTTTGGCTATGAAAAGAACCCTGGATAAGGGTGAGAACCTTCTGATGGAGGCTCCCACCGGATGCGGAAAAACCGCCGGGATACTCTACCCGGCATTGAAGTTCGCCCTGCTTAATGATCATAAAGTCTTCTTTGCCACCTCCAAAAACACCCAACAGCAGATCGTAATGGAAACCATAAAAAGTTGCCGTGGTGTAAAAACCGTTTTTCTCAAAGCCGCTGAACAGATGTGTCTCGCTGCTGTGCGATTCTGTAGCGTTCAGTTTTGCCCATACCTGCGCAATTTTCTTGAATATGGCCGTGTAGTGGTTGATGAACTGCTCAAGGAGGATCTCATCACTCCCCAGAAAATATACTCGGTCTCCCGGGAAAGATTGCTTTGCCCCTTTGAAACTTCATTGAGCATCGCTGAACATTGCGATCTCATCGTGGGCGATTACAACTATGTCTTTGATCCCCGGGCTACTATTCAACGATTCTTCCTGAACCGTAGCTATTCACACTTTATCCTGGTCTGTGATGAAATCCATAACCTGGTTGAGCGCAGCCGGGATTACTATTCCTGCACTCTCTCTTTAAGGGGCATCAAACAAGCGGTTCAGTATCTCCAGGATCATGAATTCCGGGGAAAGGAAAAGATGCATCGAACTCTAAAGCAGTTAATCAGTATATTCAAGCAATATTACGAGCGCGGTAAGTCCGAATTCCCGGACCGCGAAGAATATTCATGCACCATCAGTGAAAGCGACCTTCTCCCACTCTTCGAAGAATTCGAAAATTTCTACACCGATTACTTACTTGAGATTGAAGAAGCCCTTTACACGGATCTCATCAATCCACTCAGGGATCTATATTTCGACTTTCAAAATTTCCTTAGCATATTAAGGGAGGAGAATCCGGGCAGTTATCTTTACTTCAGTGCAGCTGAAGGAGGTACCTTTCAGATATTCTGCCGGGAAGCCAGTTCCCAACTGGCCAGGAGAATCCAGGGTTTCCATGCCGTTGTAGGGATGTCGGCAACATTGAATCCCTACAGTTATTACGCGGAGTTGCTGGGATTCGATCCGGGTAATAGTAGATTCCTTAGCTTGCGTTCACCATTTCCACCTGAAAACAGGAAGATACTCATCCTTCCGGAAGTGGATACCCGGTACACCAATCGAAACATGAACCTGCTCAATATTGTGGATTTAATCCAGAAGGTGATCAGTGTCAAACGGGGGAATTACCTGGTTTTTTTCCCCTCCTTCGAATTTCTGGAGCAGGTTTCCTTCTTAATTCGCCCTGAGGGATTTATCAAGCTGGTACAGCGGCGGCGGATGAGTACTGAGGAAAGGGAAATTTTCTTGACAGCCATGAGGGGACAAGAGGAGCCCCACCTTCTGTTAGGGGTTCAGGGCGGTGTATTCGCGGAGGGAGTGGATTACCTGGGGGATACTGCTATCGGGGTGATATTAGCAGGTCCATTGATCCCCCCGCCTACGGTTAAGCAGGAATTAATCTGTAAGTATTACCAGGATAAGAAGGGACAGGGATTCGAATATGCTTACCTCTATCCGGGCATGAACCGCACCATTCAGGCGGCGGGACGGGTGATAAGGTCGGAGGATGACCGCGGTGTTATCGTGCTGCTGGGAACTCGCTTCTTAAACGAGCAGTATCAGTGCCTTTTCCCTTCAGACTGGAAAGCCGTAGAGGTTGTCAAAGGGGACGAAATAGAAAATGTCCTTGTGGATTTTTGGGGTGATGTAAAGTATCCCGACGGTTAATTCTTCGCTATTTCTTTATAATATATGGAAGGTTCACCTGCAATTTAGCTGCAATTCTCCTAAACAAGCCGAAATCATTTCCAATAAATCTTTGAAGAATATATTATCCAGGTTGGTTACTCTTCGGTTAAGACCACAAAAAATTTTCGGTTTTCCTTTATGGTGTTTTCCCCCTTTACTCCACTTGCGTGGAGAGGTCCCCCCGGTGAACGGTTGGACCGAATATTCCCGGTAATTTGGAAATAAGTATAAGATTTTAATTCTATTTCGTCCCTACGGGACTAAAATTTAATCGGATCATTCAATCCAAAGAATTTCAAAAGGGTCAATGATTTGATAACTGATATCTCTACTTCAAAAATACTATCGGGATTTATCTGCCCGAAAATAACGTAAGCCCTAAGTTGCGGGTTTTAATATGCTATTCGTTCATCGAGCTGAGGAATTTCTTATTTGTCTTGTAGGATAGTATCTTGTCCCGTATAAATTCCATAGCTTCCACCGGATTCATGTCCGAGAGTATCTTCCGGAGCAGCCAAACCTTGGATAGTTCTTCTTCGGAAAGGAGCAATTCTTCCTTTCTGGTACCGGAGCGGTTCACATCGATAGCGGGGAATATCCTGCGGTCGGACAATTTCCGGTCCAGGATGATTTCCATGTTCCCGGTGCCCTTGAACTCCTCGAAGATAACCTCATCCATTTTGGATCCGGTTTCGATGAGGGCGGTAGCGATGATGGAGAGTGAACCGCCTTCCTCAATATTCCGGGCAGCGCCGAAGAATCTCTTGGGGCGCTGTAGAGCATTAGAGTCCACTCCTCCGGTAAGTATCCTGCCGGAATGGGGGGCTACTGAATTGAAAGCCCGGGCTAATCGGGTGATACTGTCAAGGAGGATAACCACATCCTTCCCGAACTCTACCAGCCTTTTTGCCCTCTCGATTACCATGTCAGCTACCTGAACGTGCCGGGAGGCGGGTTCATCAAAGGTAGAACTGATAATCTCCGCATCGACCGTTCGCTTCATGTCGGTTACCTCTTCCGGCCGCTCGTCGATGAGCATAACGATCAAAAAGATTTCGGGATGGTTTTTCAGGATACTATTGGCGATCTTCTGCAAGAGGATAGTCTTACCTGCCTTTGGCGGGGAAACGATAAGGCCCCGTTGTCCTTTACCGATTGGGCATAATAGATCCATGATCCTTGTGGAAGCGTCCTCCGCCTTGTTCTCAAGCTTGATCTTCTCCTCGGGATAAAGTGGGGTAAGATTATCGAAGATGATCGGTTCCTGGAAATCCTCGATATAGACCTCGTCGATCTTTTCCACCTTGAGCAGGGCAAAGTATTTCTCACCTTCTTTGGGAGGCCGAACCTGCCCTGAAATACTCATTCCGGTCAGAAGCTCGAATTTCTTGATCTGGGAGTGTGAAATATAGATGTCATCGGGACCGGGCAGATAGTTATAATCCGGTGAACGCAGAAAGCCATAACCATCGCTGAGCACTTCCAGCACACCAGCGCCGTAAATATATCCGTTCTGCTTTACCTCTTCTTCAAGTATCCTGAAGATAAGATCCTGCCGGCGCAATACGGTAGCTTTTTCCAAACCCAGTTCCTTGCCAAATTTCAATAACTCCGAGATGCTCTTTTTTTTAATCTCGGTCAGGTCAATCATTTTTTTCTCCTGGTATTTTGCTCACTATCATTATGGAAAGTGAACTGTTATTAATTGTTTTGTTTTCGTTTTTATTTTAGAAGATAATTACATCTTTTCAGGGGCTGAAATACCCAGAATATTCAGTCCGTCCCTTAATACCTCCCGGACCGCGTTGACCAGGAACAGCCTGGCCATACTCTGCTCCAGGTCACCTGAAACCACCCGATAATCGTGGTAAAACGGGTGGAATAGTTTTGATAGGTCAATCAGGTATTGAGGGATCAGGTGCGGGTTAAATTCGATAGCGGCTTTCCGTATCACCTGAGGATATTCTATCAGCATTTTGATCAGGTTATGTTCTTCCGGTGAATCCAGGTAATTCAATATTCTTTCTTCGATCTCCTCCGGATTGAGCAGGGGCACATCCTTGTTTTGGGCGAAGCGGATGATGCTGCTTATCCGGGCGCAGCCATACTGCACGTAGAATACCGGGTTCTCATCGGACTGACTTTTAGCCACCTCCAAATCGAAGTTGAGGTGGGAATTAGCGCTTCTTAAAATAAAGAAAAACCGTGTAGCCTCCGGACCGACTTCTTCAACAAGTTCATCCAGGGTAACAAAATTGGCCTTCCTTGTTGACATTTTAATGGTCTCGCCCCCCCGGGTCAGGGTAACGAATTGGTGTATCACGACTTTTATCCTTGAAACGTCGTAACCCAATGCCCCGACAACGGCAAGGACATCCGGGTAAGTGCTTTGATGATCCGCGCCGAATACATCCACAATAAGCTGGAAACCACGGTCAAACTTATCCTTATGATATACTATATCCAGCAGCCGATAGGTAGGTTCGCCGGTGGATTTTATAAGCACCCTGTCCTGATCCAGGCCCAGTTGTGAGGTTCTCGCCCACAATGCCCCATCTTTCAGGTAGCTTAGGTCCTTTGCTTCTAATTGTTCCAGGACCTCCTTTAATTTTCCGGAATCTATAAGTTGGTTTTCATTAAAGTAAGAATCATATTTGATGCCGATTTGCTCCAGTGTATTTTTAATCTGGTTCATCATCTGTTCTGCGGCAAATTTTTCGAAAAGGGGTAGGTGTTTTTTATCTGAGAGGTCTGATCCGAACTGATCCCTGAATTTTTGAGCAAGGTCCACAATATATTCACCCTGGTAATAGTCATCCGGGAAATCGACCGGTTCGCCGTTCAGTTCTTTATAGCGAAGGCGAACGGAATCACCCAAAAAACGTATTTGCCGGCCGGTATTATTGAAGTAATATTCCCGGGTTACCTTGTACCCGGCGAGCGAGAGGAGATTTGCCAGGGTTTCTCCCAGCACTGCTTGCCGGCCATGTCCTACGGTCAGAGGGCCGGTGGGATTAGCGCTGACGAATTCAACCTGGGTTTTTACACCATTGCCCAGGTTAAAGGACCTGAAGGACTCGATGTCCCGGTTGATATCCCGGAGACAGGCCATGAGGAATGAGCGGGAATAGGTCAGGTTGATAAACCCACCGCGGGTTTCCGCTGGGTCAAAAAACCTGGCATTCAGGGTTAGGTTATCGGCGATCTCCCGTGCGATTTCTATGGGATTCCTCTTAACTATCCTGGCCAGGGAAAAGGCGACGGGAATGGCAATATCCCCGAATTCGGGCTGGGGCGGCTTCTCCATTACCAGCTCTACATCCCGGGCCTCAGGGTATAAACGGGAAATCACCCCCTGGATAGTATCCTGCAGATTAGTCCAGTTCATTATCACCTATCGTTTCTGATGGGGCATCACCCCAGAGTGATTCAAGGTTATAAAATTCACGATGATCCTCCAGGAAGATATGGATGACCACCTCAATGAGGTCAACCAACACCCATTTCATAGCTTTACGACCTTCAATATGCCATGCCTTGAAACCCGCATTCTTTAGCTCACGTTCCAGATCATTGGTCATGGATTTAATATGATTTGGTGTAACTGCGGTGCAGATCACAAAGTAATCGGCGATATCGGTCAGTTTTTTGATTTCCAGGATAACGACATCCTCAGCTTTTTTTTGGTATAGAAATTCAGCGCATAACCGTGCCAGTTCGTGGGAATCCAATAATACTCCTTGCTATATTTTATCTGGTCAAAAATTTATGATAGTCTTTTCCGATAATTACGGTAGCGTCAGCAATCCCTTCTTTGCGTTGCAAGATAACCTGATCGGGTTCGATCCCCAGCGCCCGGGCTACCGAATCGGCTTCTATATGTGTACCCCGGTGATCCAGCACCAGGGTTTTGGGATACCCAAAACTGGCTGCATTTTCAGGGGAAATAACATCGATTCCGTTTTGACGAAGGTAAGACGCAAAACGACCCGCAATGCCCTCTGCACCACAACCATTCAGAACCTCAACCTTGATAGACTCACGGGCATCGGGAACCCGTGTCTCAGTCGCGCTATTGTTAACGGTAATAAAACCTGCCAGCCAGGGGATCAGGAACAGGAACCCAATAACTATTACTACCATGTCCCCTATTGAATTATTGTTATCTCTGATTTGCTTTCTCAAAATAAATATTGTTTTGTTGAATTTAAAATAAAATATTCCGACAGCGCATTGAAAAGCATTTTTGGGGTTTTGACAAGACTAATGAACTTATAACAATTATAATACAAATTACTTTTTAGTCAACAAAAAAGATTTTTTATTTGCTTTGTTAAGGAGTATGTTTATTTTCGTTATCTGTTGAAGAATAATGGACTGTTTATAGACCATTTATTTTCAATGTGCTATTATTTAAAGCGAGGTTTTTAAAAGTCAAGTTTTTTTTTAGGTTAATGTCTTTTTTTTTGATTTCATGTAAAAATCAGTTTTATGAAATTGTAATGAGACAAAGAAAAGTAAACAAATGATTTACGTAGATAGCAGAAGTCTAAAACACCTTTATATTACGGGAGGTTTAATGTTCAAGAAAGCAATGAATGCACCATTAATTAGTATGTTAATCATACTTTTACTGGCAGGTATTGCTCAGGCAGACAAATTAGAGCTGATCGACCAGAACACCCAGGAATCGGGCAATATTACCTATGATCAGGAAAAATTTAAGTTGGAAAACGGGGAGGAAATCTCCCGGGACGACGTAAAGTCGATATACTTCCAGCATCAGGAGGAGTCTGAAAGTGCGACTGAAAGTGCTGCCATACAATCATCTCAGGTTGAAGAATATCTCCGTATTGCACAGGAGATGGAAGCGCAATATCCGGAAGCTTCAGGTCTTATTCTCTATGATGAGGGCAATTACATTCTCACAAACGATGGTAGAATAGTATTCCGGTATCATTTTGTGGGGAAAGTTCTTTCTACTGACGCACTGAATTGGGGTGAGATATCCCTTTATTATGATGAAGGGGAATCAGAATCCTACGCACTGTTCGCCAGGTCAATATCCCCAGCCGGGGATGTTAGCGAATTCGACAAGGCTAATGTAACAATTTCCGAACCTTCCCGGGATATGGCTTTCTTCGGAAAGGGTAAGATCTACAGCTTTACCATTCCCGATGTGGAGATCGGTTCTATAGTTGAATATGCATTTGAACAAAATCAATATGCTCCGGATGACCCTAATCTTTTCGCGCCCCGTTTTTTCTTTCAGAGTGAAGAGCCCATGTATTACTCATCGATCGAGGTAGAGCTCCCCAAGGACCGTGAGCTGAACTACATAACCTATCTGATGCCTGAGGGTACAGAAGAACCCGTTATATCTACTACAAATGCATCGCGTATTTATCGTTGGGAGGTAAGGGATACCCCTCCTTTGATCGAAGAACCCTATATGCCTTCCTTTTATAATATAGCTCCCTTATTAATGGGGAGCCTTTATGATAACATGGATTATTTTTACGATAAATTCAGCAAGTTCCATGAGAAGCGGATAGAGGTAACCCCGGAGATCGAGGCCAAGACACTGGAAGTAGTAGAGGGCGCGGAAACTGTTGAGGAAAAAGTAGCGAAACTCTACCACTATATACAGGAGGATATCCGCTATATTTCGGTTAAGGGCAGTCTTGGCTCCGGTATCGCCGGCCATCCCGCCTCATATACCCTGAATAATAAATACGGCGACTGTATAGATAAGGCCATCCTTTTCTCCAGCATGCTGAAGGTGATCGGGGTTGAAAGCTACCCTATCATAGTACAGACCAATGATGGGGGTTACCTTGACCGCCGAAGCTTCCCGCTCTGGGGTGGAAATCATGCTATCAATGAAGTTCACCTGAACGGTAAAAAGATAATCCTGGACGCCACCAACAATTTCTTCCGCTTCCCCTATTACTCCATGGGGGACTGCGATCTTGAATATGTCAATTATATCAAGAGGGAAATAAATTATATTCCGCCTATACCCCCTCAGGATAACGCCCGGAGAAAGGAGGCTACCCTTAAGCTGCACCCTGACGGACAGGTCGAGATGGATCAGACAATCAGTTTTACCGGAAACTGGGAAGTGGCTTATCGTGCTTTCTTCGCCTACACGCCGGAGGCGCGGCATGAGGAGGTCTTCTCAAATTGGCTGAACTCCGAAAGTCCCGGTGCGGTAATCCAAAACCTAAAGCTGGAAAATCCCGTTGATTTTTCCCTCCCTTTCTACATCCACACCAGTTATACTATTGACCAATACCCCATTTTCGCCGGCGACTTGATGATCTTTGATGTCCCGGGCAGCCAGCTTGATTTTCCCGAGATAGCCCTGAGAACCCGAAAATACGGGCTGAAGATGGATATGACCGAGATGGTCTCCAACCATATAACCATCGAAATCCCGGAGGGTTACAAGGTCGAATTTCTCCCACAGCCAATAGAACTGGAGAATGCCCATATAAGCTACAAGGCAAGTTATAACGAGAAAGATAATAAAATCCTGTTCACCAATGAATTCCAGCGAAAGACCCTGCGCATACCGGTTGCTGATTACCAGCTTTACAAGACCGATGTGGAAAGAATCATGGCCTACCAGGATGAACAGATATTTCTGGTTAAAATAGAATAGAAGATAATTGTACTTCTAACGCCATTATCTGAGAACACCGGGCAGGGGAGGCGTTTTTAACCTGGCCCAATCCCGGTGTCTTTTTCTAATGAAAAGAGCGCTTTTAAAGCTATTGGATTTTGTTTTTTTGATGCGTCCTCTGCTTCTAATTCCCATCTGGACGCCCTTTCTATTCGGATATTACCGGTCCGGAGGCTTTAAAAGCGGGGAACTGGTTCTGCCCTTCCTGATGATCACAGCCCTTGGTGGAGGGGGATTTATTCTGAACCAGATATTCGATATTGAATCCGACCGCGCTAACCGCAAGCTATTCATACTGCCCCGGGGTTATGTTTCCCTCAATGAGGCCTGGATAGGGGTCGTCATTTTAGACTTGATCGCGGTGATACTGGGCTTGCTTCATAGCTGGGAGATGGGCCTTCTGACAACTATCGCAGTAATTATGGGGATCATATACAGCGCCCCGCCACTGGCCCTTAAAAATCGCGGGATACTGGCCCTCCTCGAAAATGGGTTGGGTCATGGCTGCATAATCTTTCTAATGGGATGGGTGGTGACCAGCGACCTCTCCTATACTTCCCTGATCCTCTCTATTCCATATTTTTTCGCCTATTCTGCCGTTTACCTTGCTACAACGATTCCCGACCTGAAGGGCGACCACCAGTCCCACAAACGAACACTGGCCGTGCTGCTCGGGTCTAAAATCTCCGGCATACTGATAATCCTGCTCGTCCTGATGGCATTCGTTAGCGGGTATATCGCATGGGAAATAGAGATAGTCTTTACCGCAATCCTGGCCTTTATTCTCTATCTCCCAGCCATCTTCCTTGGGCGTAAATGGTACCTTCTGGCAAATAAAACCGTCGTGCTTTTCTTTATGGCATTTGCAGCTTACCTCTTTAATTTTTATTTTATCATTGCTATTCCGGCTATTATATTTACATTGTTATATAATAAATTCAGGCTTGGATTGAATCCCTTTTAAAGGAGTTTTGATATGGTAAAAAAAATAGCAGGAACCATTGTAACCATATTACTATTAATGTTATGCGCTTGCGGAACGGGCCCCAACGAGGGTGATCTGAGTTTGATCTCCACCCAACAGGAAATCGAGATCGGTGATTCACTCTCACAGGAACTGGATGCTGAACTTAACCTAATCAACAATGCCGCCGTTGTTGATTATGTAGATTATGTTGGCCAGAGTATAGTAAGCGTATGTGAACGCTCCGAGATCACCTATTATTTTAAGGTCGTGCAGGATGATACCACTATCAACGCTTTTGCTTTACCAGGCGGATGGATATACATATACACCGGTTTACTGAGGCGGCTGGAGGACGAATCGGAGTTAGCCGGTGTGCTGGCTCACGAAATCTCCCACGTGGTAGCCCGGCACTCAGCAGAACAATTGACCCAAATCTACGGTTACTCGATCCTGGTCTCCGTTCTTTTGGGCTCCAATCCTGGTTTCTGGGAAGAACTCATGGCCAATCTTCTGGGCTCTGCCGGTATCCTCCATTTCTCCCGGCAAAACGAATTTGAAGCGGATTCACTGGGTACATACTACGAGTATCTGGCTGATTATGACCCCCGTGAAGGGATGCTGGAAGTCCTGGAATTCCTGCAGGAATTAGGGGGCACCTCTTCACTTTTGGGAGAATTGTTTTCAACGCATCCCCCAGCTTCGGACAGGATAGCCGCGGTTCAAAGGCAACTGGAAAACTTCGACCTTTCAGATTCTTTAATGGTAAACCGGGATCGTTTTAGAGATATGATAAATCATTTAGGAGGCCCCTTAGAAAAATATAAAAAATAGGTTCCATGCACGGATTAGTTCCAAAAAAAAGATAACACTAAGCATTAATAATTCAAAATAACTGAAATCGAGTTTTAATTCATGGAAGAAGAGACTGGTAGTCAACAGGACAGGTTATATTCTCTATTTGAAAGCAACTCCTTATCCGAACTGAAAGAAGTTCTGGCGGAAATGCATGAAGCGGATATCACCGCTTTTCTGCAGATACTGGGAGAGGAAGATCGTCTTCGGATACTTACATTCCTGGAACCCTCCAAGATCGGGGCGGTTCTCTACGAAATGGATTCCGCTACCACCAAGGAATTATTAAAGGCTATGAGTGTTGAATCCATCTCCCGGATCATCGAGGCCATTCACCCTGATGAGGCGGCGGATATTTTAGCTTACTTAAAGCCCTCCCGTGCGGTCCGCATTTTAAACAGCATCCCCCGTGAATATGCTGGCATGCTGAAGGAAATCCTTAATTACCCCATCGATTCCGCCGGCGGGATCATGACCCCGGAAGTTGTCCGGATAAAGGAAAACTATACTGTAGAACAAGCCATCAGGGAATGTAAGAAAAGCTATCCGGCTGATGTGCCTCTATATATTTATGCTATTGATGACGAAGGCCGCCTAACCGGTACCGTACGCTCGAGGAACCTGCTTTTCGCTGATGACAATGACAAGGTCTTCGAGGTCATGAACCGGGATGCGGTTTCCATTAATATCAACGCTGACCAGGAAGAAGCCGCTAATCTTCTCCAGAGGTACGATCTGCTTGCCCTTCCCGTGGTGGACGATGACAATGTTTTAAAGGGAGTTATCACCAGCGACGATCTTTTTGATGTGGTTCAGGAAGAAAACACCGAGGATATGCTATTAATGGCTGGTACATCCGAAAAGGAACCTTTCACTGAACCCCTTTTCAAGAAGGCCCTGCGGCGCATCCCATGGCTGATCATGACACTCTTCGGAGGTTTAATTGCCGGTACTATCCTGAAAAGCTTCCAGGAAACCCTGAATGAAATCGTGGCACTTGCCTTCTTCATCCCGGTAGTGATCGGGTTAGCCGGAAATGTGGGGATACAATCATCCACCATCATGGTACGTGGTCTTGCTACCGGAGAATTAGTGCTTAAAACATCCTTCTTATATATCTTGAGGGAGATCCGTGTGGGCTTAATGTTGGGATTCCTGTGCGGCATTCTCGCCGGATTGGGAGGAGCCTTTATATCCGGCTCGTTTAAGGTCGGCCTGGTGGTCACCCTTTCAATGTTTACATCTATCCTGTTCGCATCCTCCAATGGTGTGATGATACCCCTTATCTGCGAGAAGATCGGTATCGACCCGGCCATCACATCCGGGCCTTTTGTTACCACCTTTAACGATATCGTAGGTATTCTGATCTACCTTTTCATCGGTACCATGCTGTTCAGGATGGGATAAAACTTCCTCACACTCCTTTTGAGTATTTCCGGAGAGTACTATCTTGCAGAAGTATCGCTCACCATTTCCCCCTTTTTATCCTATTACTATTTTGCACCAGAAAGTAGATTTTTCTTGCTAAATTAAACTTATGATATATCTTTTTGGGGCTTTTTTCAGGTACATTTTTAGTTCTTTTAATACACTATATAAACTTTGTGTTAATCGCCCTGATTAAGGGCAAAACCACACTAAACAGGAGGAAACTGTAGTGGCAAACGAGAAATATGACAAGACTGCTGACCTGGCAGGCCCGGGAGTCAGTACCTATGAGAAGTTAGAACAAGTTTTACCTGCCGATTACAAGCCCATTTTAGACCCCAAGGAAACCCAGATTGCAATCTCCGAAATCAAGAAGTATATCGAGGAGAATATGTGCAAAGAATTGAACCTGATCCGGGTAGAATGTCCCTTGATCCTCGAGAAAGCCAGCGGTATGAACGATTATCTGGACCGTGATGGCTCCCGTACCCCGATCGATTTTCAATGCGGATTGGGCCTTGAAAAGAAGATCGAAGCCCAGGTGGTACAAGCCGCTACAAAATGGAAACGGTGGGCACTGAAACAATATAAAATGGACATTGGAGAAGGCCTTCTCACCGATATGAGAGCAGTTCGCAAGGATTACTTTCTCGACCACGACCACAGCTCTTATGTCGATCAGTGGGACTGGGAAAGGGTTATCACCATGGGGGACCGGAACCTGGATTTCCTGAAAGAAGTAGTCAGGAAACTGTGGAAAGTGCTCAAAGGGGCCGAAAACCTGGCTCACGAAATGTTCCCCAAATTAGATAATTGCAAGTATGAATCACTCCCTGAAGAGCTGACCTTCCTGCACGCTGAAGAGATACTGGACATGTTCCCGGATCTCCCCCGGAAAACCCGTGAAACTGAAATACTAAAAAAATACCCGGCAGTTTTTATTATCGGTATCGGCTGGACACTGGAAGACGGCTATCCCCATGAAATGAGAGCTGCTGATTATGATGACTGGGTAACCCCTACCATCAATAAAAACAACAAACTTATGCACGGTTTGAACGGAGATATTTTGGTCTGGAACCCCGTTACCGGCAGACGCCATGAACTGACCTCCATGGGTATAAGGGTAACCAAGGAAACCCTCCAGAAACAATTATCCATAACCGATCAACTCCATTTTTTGGAACTGCCCTACCACAAGATGATCCTGAATGACCAAATCCCTCTCTCCGTCGGCGGAGGCATCGGTCAATCCAGAACATATATGAGACTACTTCACAAAGCTCATCTTGGTGAATGCAGCGTTACCGTCTGGCCAAAACAACTAAAGGAAATCTGTTCCAAACGGAACATTTTCGTTCTTGAATAAACACCATTGCCAATCCGGTAACTGTTTTGAAAATCTGACTACCTATCCATAGAACCTGGTTCTATGGATAGGTAGCTGTTTTAACCCGTTTGCGCAGTTGGAATTCACTATACTTTCTAAAATATCGAAAAGCAGAATATCAGAATATAACCTTCGGAATATAATTTGCATTTTTTTGTACAGTATGTAAATAACTAATGAATACATATCTATCTGTATATAACTAATATCCGGTATTAACAACTGCATTTTACTGGTATAAGAAATAGCATCTTCGCAACTGAGTAAATTCAATTTTTTATTATTCATAACCAGGCAGGGCTTTATGACCCGCAAAATTATCCTGAAAGTAGTTGCTTTAGTCCTAATCGTCATTATCATCCTGCTTGGTTTCATTCCGCGTCTATTAAAACGCTCCGAGAAGGTGGCCTTTGAAAAAAGCTATCTGGCCATGGGCTCATACATCAACCTTCGACTTCTTGGAAAAGCTCCTTCCGATTTCCTGCTGGAATGGTTATCTGATTCCCTCCAGAACCTCCTTCACAATCTGGAAAATACTACCAATTTCTATGAGCCAAGTGAGATTTTTCGCATAAATGAGTCTTATCCTGATTCTTCGATTATCCTGTCCCGGCAATTATGTTCTTTGCTGGTTTTAAGCTACCGGGGCAGAGAGCTTACCGGGGGGGCATTTGAGCCGGCCATCGGTCCATTGACCAGTCTGTGGGGAATGGGGGAAAAGGTTGAATTTATACCTTCTCCTTCCCAATTGGATTCGGTTTTGAGATTGGTGGGGCTCGAAGCCTTCTATTTCGATTCGGCATCCTGCAGGATTCAAAAGCGCTTGATCGGCGCCAAACTTGATTTAGGGGCAATTGCCAAGGGTTACGCTGCCGACCTTATCTATGATCTTCTTATCGGCATGGAAGAAGTGCAGGGATTTCTCATAGATGCAGGTGGCACTATCCGCGGTTTTAGCCGAAAAGACCGGGAGTTCCGAATCGGGCTTAAGCACCCACGCAAACCGGGAGCCCTTATTGGTAAATTTTCCATCCCTTCAAAAATGGCCTGCGCCACCGCCGGGGACTATCAACAGTATTTCCTTAAAGAGGGCCGCCGATACCACCATATCTTCGACCCACTTACCGGATACCCGGCAGAATCACTAAGCAGCGTGACCATTATCGCACCCACCGCTGCTGAAGCGGATTTACTAAGTACCGCGGTTTTCGTGATGGGACTTAAGGATGGCTTAAATTTCATAAATGGGCTTGACAAAACCGAGGGAATTTTTATAATAGTAAGAAAAACAGGGACCAGTTACTATACTTCAAAAAATCTTGATTTTGAAGTGTTCGAATTGGAATGACAATTAAAATGAAAAAATATGAAAATATATAAAACAAAGGGGGAACAATGCCGAAAAAAGGTGTTCTGATCATTGGCCTGTTCGTTATCCTTCTTTTTGCCTCTTGCAACCAACAACCTCAGGTTGAAATGCAGCCCGAAACCACCCCGGAACAGGATCTGGCCGAACTGGAATACCAGGTAAAAGTTCAATTCAGCAATGGTTATGAATATTATAAGAATAAACAATATACCGATGCCATTGACCCATTAAAGATGATTTTGGAGTTGGATTCCGGTTGCCAGACCGAATTCTGTGAGAAGGCTTACCGTTACCTGGCTGACACCTACATCCGCCTGGATATGCTGGATACAGCCAAGGTGATGTATCAGGAAGCAATAGACAAGTTTCCGGATAAATCGAACCTGCATTGCGGATTGGCATATATTTACTTCAAGGAAAAACAGGGATACCTTGACAGAAGGGATTCCTTAATCGCTAATGTGGACTCCTTAGAACAATTGGACCCCGAAAAACAAAATATCTATTCCTGTATAATTGATTCCATTGAGAATGTTAATCAAGTTGCCATTCTGGAGTACAAGAAAAGTGTGGAATTGGACCCTCAGGACTGTGAAAGTATGCGTCAGTTGGGGCGTATCTATCTGGAGGATGGCAAATTGGACAGCGCTGTCGCCTGGTATGAGAAAGGAGCCCGGTGTGACTCCAACCAGGTAGCAATCTGGAAGACACTTGAAAGGCTTTATGAGACACGCAGGAATAATGAGGGGTTGGCCATTGCCTATCAGAACCTGCTTCGGCTCCAGCCTGATGATCAGGATGTTAAACTTGAATTGGGAAGGGTTTACGGACAGCTGGGGCGTTTCGATGAATCCATGGCCCTTCTGGAAGAATATACTCAGTCGAATCCCGATGATCCCAAAGGAATGCATTACCTGGGCCTGGTATTTTTCCGCCAGAAGGAATACACCAAAAGCCTGGAGAAATTAAAACAGGCCGCCGGTTTGAACCCTGACAGTCCCCGGATCCAGGTGGATATCGCCGAGGTTTACCGTGACCTGAAAAAGTATAGAACCGCCAATGGATACATCAGCAAAGCCATCAGCATCGACAGTAAGTATTATTATGCTTATTTTGTCCGGGGAGAAATATACGAGGGTTACGGAATGGCCATTCTTCCCCCGGATGGCACTCTGAACATGGAATCCAAAATGGTATTCGAGGAGGCTCTTGAGCAATACAGAAAAGCCCTCAAAGACTCCCAATGGAATGCACCTGCTAAAAGTAAAATCGATTTTCTCAAACCATATCTGGCTACCGCCGAGGAGAAAGCCGCCTACATACACATGAAAGGCAAGTTACCGGAAGTCAGCCTGGAGGATAAATAATGAGAAAACTTCTTTTTCTCCTTCTTCCAATACTATTAATAGGTTGTTGGGGCTCCCAGAAAGAAAAACTGGAACATCAGGCACAGCCGCATTTCGAAGAAGCCCTGAGATTCGAGCGGGAAGGTAACCTGAAGGAGATGCAATTGGAGCTGGAGAAGGCCATCGAGATATATCCTACCTATCCTGAAGCCCATATCAAATACCAGGCTATTCTCAGTAATGAACTCTCGGATAACGAATTACTGACCAAATATAACGAATTGCTGGAAGCCCATAAGGACGCTGCAGTCGTATATTACCTTTACGGTAAGTTGCTCTCCAGTTTCAAGCAGCAGGAGGAGTATTATAATAAGGCTCTGGAACTGGATCCCAATTGCCCCTGGGGTTATTACGGTCTGGGCTGGCTTTATTATCAGCGGGGTCGCTATGATGATGCCATTGAGCAATACCAGAAAGCGGTTTCCATCGACTCCGAAAATCATATCTTTCACAACAACCTGGGAGGGGCATACTTCAAGAAGGGCTTGTATGAAAAAGCCATCGAGGAGTTCCTGCGGTCCAAAGAACTCGAACCCACCTACCCCGCTCCATACCGCAATCTGGAATCAGCGTATTACCAGAGAGGTGATTTCGATTCGGCCATAAAGATGCTTGAAAAATATGTGCAGTTAGCACCCTATGCTCCAGATATTAATGAAGCCCGGCGTGAACTGAAGCAGCTTCGGGGATTTTAAGGGTTCCATGAGTGGGATTCCCTCTCGAAAATCATCCCTGAAGCTCTTCGTACTCTGGGCATCCCTGCAAATCCTTGTTATTCTCATCACCTTTAATCTCTTTCTCTTCATCGGTTACAAGCACTTCAGGTCCTTCCTTAATCAGGAACTGGAGGATAACCTCAACCTGGTCAGTCGGTTATTGGTCAGCAACATATCCTCCGAATGGATCCATCAATTGGAGATCGATCCCCGTTTCTATTCACCCTCCCGCTCCGAGGAGATATTTGCTGACCTTTTAGAACAGCAAAAATTATCCAATATTTTCATCCTGGATACCCTGGGATATACCCTTTATTCCTTCGACTGGTCACTTCCGCTTGGCGAAAAGAACCCTTACCTAACCCTTGATTATAATGCCTTCAACCTTAGCCTTACCGGCATCCCCAACGCATCTAAGATCTACGAGTCCAATGACCGCTATTCCAAGACCGGCTATGCCCCGCTCTACGATAAATATAAAAACGTGATTGCTGTTCTGGGGATAGAAGCCGGAGACGAGTATTTCAACATTCTCCGTATTGCCAGAAAAGGACTAATTTTATTTGCCATCCTCAGCATCGCATCGATACTCATGATCGTTGTTCTTACCCTCATCATCTCCGGCGTTCTGAAAAAAACGGAGAGAACCTTGGTGAAAACAGCGACCCTCAGCACCATGGGGGAAATGGCTTTTATGATGGCCCATGAAATCCGTAATCCCCTTACCATCATGAAATTATCCGTTGAGGAACTGGAAAACCACGTTTCCTCCCAGCAGAAGGAATGGACTCTTTTTATCAAGGAGGAGATCGATCGGCTTAACAGCCTCGTCGAAGGCTACCTTTCCCTCTCCTCAAAATCCCCTTCAATCCATCAGAACGCAGATATTGGCGAGGTTGCCGGTGAGATCGTTGCCCGTATGGAACCTGAGTTAATAAAGGCTGGCATCAATATCGTCAAGGATATCAAGCCGACCTCACCCGTTAATATCGCCCCTAACGCCTTGAAGCAGGTTATTCTTAATATCATATTGAATGCCCGTGACGCCATTCACGGGGAGGGTCAAATAACCGTTAAAACCTATACCCGGAACCGGAAAGGCAGACCCTTTTCGGTACTGAGCCTGAAGGATTCCGGGGAGGGAATTCCCCGCAAGAATTTGAAGAAGGTCTTTGAACTGACCTTTTCCACAAAGCCTCAGGGATCAGGCCTGGGACTCTTTTTAACCCAGAAGATCATAAATGATCATGACGGTTTTATTGAGATCATCAGCAGGAAGAACCAGGGTACCGAAGTGCTCCTGGGATTTCCACAGGTGGAGGAAGCATGAACATTTTAATCGTTGATGATGAGCCCAAGATCGCGCAGCTTTTAATGGTTGCCCTTGCCCGGGAAAAACACCAGGCTGAACGGGTATCATCTGCCGAAAAAGCTCTGGAACTGCTGGAGAAACGGGAGTTCGACCTGCTTATCTCTGACCTGAAGATGCCGGGGATGGATGGGCTTGCCCTACTGAAAGCGGTCAAGCGGGATTTTCCGGAGCTGCAGTTCATTATAATGACTGCCTTTGGGAGCATCAATACGGCAGTCGAAGCTATGCAAGCCGGGGCGGTGGACTATGTCATCAAACCGTTTTCCATGGAGGAGATGAAACTTAAGGTCGCACGGGTAGAAGAACAATTAAGATTGAAAAGAGGACTTCAGATCCACCAGCAGGAAAGCGATAAACGTTACGGAAATCTTATCGGAAAATCAGACGCGATGATGGAGATGCTGGAATTAATCGGCAAGGTCGCTCCTACTGATGCTACTGTACTGATCACCGGGGAGAGCGGAACCGGAAAGGAACTTGCGGCAAGGGAAATTCACCGGCTCAGCAAACGCAATGCCGGTCTCTTCGTACCCGTCCACTGTGCTGCCATAACCGAGACCCTCTTCGAAGCTGAATTATTCGGCTACGAGAAGGGGGCATTTACAGGGGCCGTCAAAAGTAAAAAAGGCCTGTTTGAAATAGCACACCGTGGCACATTATTTTTAGATGAGATCGGTGATATACCCCTATCAATACAGGTTAAATTGCTCAGAGCAGTGCAGGAAAAAAAGATAGTCCACCTGGGTGGAATATCTCCCCTTGAGGTGGAGGTCCGGATAGTAGCCGCCACAAACCGTAATCTGGAATTGATGATCCAGCAAAAAACCTTCCGGGAGGACCTTTATTTCAGACTTGCTGTATTTCCCATTAAAATGCCCCCTTTAAGGGAGCATAAAGAGGACATTCCACTGCTGGTCGATAACTTTCTGAATAAAAAAAATCTTTCCAAAAAGATGGATGTGTCCCTTATGGATCATCTTATGAATTATCACTGGCCAGGCAATGTCAGGGAACTGGAAAACGTGCTGGAACGCGCTCTTATCCTTTCCGGAGAAGCCCCACTCGAACCCGTTCACTTCCCCCTGTTGAGCCCAATGAAAACCCCTGCAATTGCCGGAAATACATTGAATTTAGAGGAAGCGGAAAGAACCCTCCTGATCGAAGCGCTAAGGAAATCAGGGGGGAACAAAACGGAGGCTGCCAAAATTTTGGGGATTACCAGAAGGGCAATTTATTCTAAAATAAAAAAATTAGGAATTAATAAAAATTGACTTGCCAAAAAACATAATAGTATATAACTTATTAATGAATTTTTAAACTACGGGTTTAGAGAAAGGGAAGGTAATATTTAGGTAAAATGAGAAAATTTCACCTTTCTGCCATCATTTTTTTGCTGCTAATTTCCTTTACTGCAAGCAGTTACGGGAATACCGTCAGCATTTTAAAGTGGGTGGGTTCACCCGGTTTCGAAAACGATGGGCTTGAACCGGAATACGGCTCTAAGGCCACAGATTTCACCTTTCAAATCATGTATCAGCACCCTCAAGGTGCCCCTCCCCTTTGGATCATAGCAAGTATTGACACCAATGATGATGGTTTCTTCAGTGAATCGGAAAAATTTCCGCTTGAGGTGCTCAAGGGCACAAATTATCAGAAGGGCGTTATCTATTTTACCACGCTTGTACTCTCCTTCGTTCCCGGAAGGTACAATGATCTTTCCTATTATTTTTCCGCTTCCGATGGAAACCGGACATATTCCACTCACCTCCGCAACGGGCCGCTATTAAAGCAGCACCTGGCCTTCTCCGCACAACCGGATTACTGGTTTGTGGGCCGCGATCTGCGCCCCGCCAGTTCTCATATAACTGGTGTTGACCAGAGAATAATACTGCAGAATTTAGGGAATGGATACCAAAAATATGCACTTTCCATAAGCCAGGAAGATGCACATGAGCAGGACGGCTGGATGGCAGCGGATAGCATCAAGGGCATTGATATTAACACCTATGCCCTTTCAGCTTTACTCACCGAAAAAGACTTTATGCAAGTTGACTATAATTCTTTTAATGAAATTTACAACGATGATGTTATTACCAAAGCCATTAAAATCGCATCGGGACCAGCTTTCGCGATCGGCTTTAATTCGAAAGGAGAAAAGGTACCGCCAAACAAGGAAATCGCTTTATGGCTGAATCTTATCATGCCCACTACTTCTTCGGGTGTTAATGCTATGGGATTACACAGTATTGCGATTACTATCACCTGTTTGCCTGATGAGCTATAAAAGCATAGTTTTTTTAATCAGTTAGGGCTTATTCTTACTAATTGGATTATAGTATTTTTTTTCCAAGTATGGTGTTTTATGCTTTAATATGGATATTTATCGCTAAAGGGTTTTTATAAAACTTAAAATGTATAAAAAGTAATTTCAGAAATAAATAACATTATAAGAAAAGGATGGAGTCATGAAAAAGAACCTGGTAGTTTTATTGGCCAGCGTTGCTTTGGTTGCCGCGGTTGTGTTGTTAATCGGCGGTACTTTTTCAACTAAAACCTGGGCAGAAGATCCCCCTGAAGGGATGGACGCTGGTTATCTTTCACAAAGCAGTCATGTATCCAATAGGGAAAGGCCGGTTAAGCCGCTGAAAGCTGATTCTGAAGCGAACCAGGTGCTTTCCGCCGAACCGATACTCCCTGCGGGTGATTCTAAAGCACTTTCCTTAAATTCCTTGAGTTCTACCCCTCCGGAAGGAGTCAACGCCCGTAATATATCCAGGCATGGCGCAAAGGTGAAGACCGTTCCCTGCCCGGGCTGTAACAGAAAATCCAATGAAATCCTCTCTTTTACAAACAGGGCCGAGCTTTCCTCTTCCTCCTTTAATAATGCTGCGATACAATTAATAGAAGCCAAAGATGCTCGTTTAAATAATTCCGGCGGCCGGGCATTGTACCGCCCATTTTCCACAATGGCAGTTGGGGACAGTTGCACTAATCCATTCCCGGTTCCCTCGATCCCATTCAGCGATTCCGGAAATACCTGCGGATTCAACAATGATTACGATGTAGCCTGCCCCTATACCGGATCCACTTCTCCGGATGTCGTTTACGCTTACACCGCTATTGAAACCATCTGTGTTGATATCACCCTCTGCACAGGTATCACATACTATGACACCAAGCTTTATGTTTTTGAAGACATTTGCGGGGATACACTGTTTCTCGTTGATTGCAATGATGATTTCTGTGGTGACCCCTTTAGCTTTGTCTCCGAACTTCAAGGACTGCAATTCAACCCCGGACACACTTATTATATAATCATTGACGGTTACGGCGGGGATTGCGGTAACTACACAATAGAGATCACTGAAACGGAATGTCCTCAACCTCCCCTGCCTTTAGTCTGTCCCTTGAATACAATTTATGGTCAAACCCCAATATCCCCCGAAGGAGGCTGGAGCGCGGCTACCAGTGAAGAAAATCCCGGTTATATAATATATGACGATTTCCATGGGATTACCGCTCCCATCTGCGACATTCACTTCTGGGGATTAGTATTGGCTTGCTGCTGGACCAATTGTGAGGAAGACCCGATGCCCTTCCTGATCACCTTTTATGAGGATACCGGCGCACCCGGAAATATCGTATGCACATACGCTGAAACCCTTAACATGGTGAACACCTGGAACACTTACTCAGGTTACTATCTTTATGAATTCAATGCCGAATTCGATGAATGCTGTGAATTGGATTCCGGCTGGGTCTCCATTATGGGCCAGGGAGACACAACCTGCTGGTTTCTCTGGATGAGTGGTTCCGGGCCAAATTCCTTTTGCTATCAATTGCAAAGCGGGGTATTAGTTGAACGCTACTACGATCAAGCCTTCTGCTTGACGGAGGCTATTGTATTCCCCGGCGATACCTGCGGATACCCCATAGAGATCAATCTACCCGGAAGCTTGCCATTTATTGACCTCTTCCAAACCACCTGCGGACGGATAAATGATTACGATTCCACTTGTTTGTCACCCTATGACGGAGGGGAAGATATAATCTACCGCTTAAATGTAACCGTGCCTATTTCCATCGATATTATGGTGGATCCTCTGGGCACTCCATGGACTGGATTCAGCCTGGACTCAATCTGCCCGCCTGATTCCGATTGTATCGTTGTAAGCACTAATCCTACAGGTTCCCCTTACCGGGAAAGGAACATTGACCTTGTCCCCGGAACCTATTACCTGATGATTGATACATGGCCATTTCCAGACTGCATTCCAAGCTTTCATCTTGAGGTCAAAGAGAGCGGACCTTGCTTCCCGGATTTCGTGATGACCGCCCCCGATACCGTACTGGGATCACTCTGCGAAGCCCGGAACGATTGCGACCTGATGCCATCTGAAGAGCATATCTTCCAGGTTATACTTCCCTTCGGAGCTTACTGGACCTTCTCTACCTGCGGCTCCTCTTTCGATACCTGGATCGCTCTTAGCAGAGAATGTTGCTTTTATGAACTGGGCGTTAACGACGACGCTGAAGCATGCAGCTCACAATCCCAGATCAGTATGTACCTGGAAGCAGATACCTATTTCGTTGTAATAGAATCTCATTACGAGGATAGCTGCGGTGAATATGTCTTCTCCGTTTATCCCTGCCAGGTAATCTGCCCGGCAACCGCTATTTTAGAAGATGAGCCGGTCTGCTCCGTGGGTTACGTAGATAATCATAACGGCGGATGCAACAGCTCTCCTCCAGTATTCTTCCCCATTGATATCGGCGATACTGTTTGCGCCCAATCCGGCGCATGGGGCAGCCGGGATACCGACTGGTTTGAGCTGGTTTTATTAAATTCCGGTGTGCTGACCTGGACGGTAGTTGCAGAATTCCCGGTTTCTATGGGACTGGTACCTACGGACCCGCCCGGCATTCCTGACTGCGGCGCAATACTGGGTACTATCGACCCCTGGGGAACCGCCGAACCATGTATCGAGGTCAGTGTAACCACACCCTACCTCCAACCCGGCATCTATTGGTTCTTCGTCGCTCCGCAAGTTTTCGACGGGATCGAATGCGGAAGCCAATACCTGGCTTCAATTACTTACGAAAATCCCGGCGACAGCTGCGAAAATCCAATCGAAATAACCCTTCCCGCTATGCTACCATTCTTCGATAACGACCAAACCACCGCCGGAAGAGTGAATAATTATTGGGGCACCTGCCTGGCTCCTTATGACGCCGGTGAAGATATTATTTATGAACTGACCGTTACAACCGATCTCATCGTTGACATAATCATGCGCACTGATTCAGCCGGAACCGGATTTCTTATAGATACTGTCTGTCCTCCCGGAGCAAGTTGCTTATACTCCGTTGCTACTGCAATGGCTGGCGGATGCTCCCTGATGACATACTCCCTTCGGGCTGGGACATACTACCTTATGATCGACTCCGACCCATCCATCAGCCGCCTGATGATGGATGACCCCATTTCCATTAATACCACTTTCGATCTGGAAATAAGGGGAATTGCCTGTGTGCCTGATTATATAGTCACCGCACCGGACACCATCATCGACACCACCTGTGGCGAAGGTGATGATTGCGGACTTAGAAACACTGAAGACCATATTATCGAAGTAATCATACCCTATGCTGGTTACTGGGACTTTTCCCTCTGTGATTCTGACCGCGACTTCGATACCTGGATTGCACTGGGATCTTACTGCTGCAGTAATGACATCGCTATTAACGACGACTTCTGCGATTTACATTCCTTTATCAGGGAATATCTGGAAGCCGGGACCTATTATCTCACGATCGAGGGCTACGACACCTGCGGAGCCTATGTCCTCTATATCGAAGAGTTCATTCCTCCCGATCACTGCCCTCCTGGCGCTATTTACTCCCAATCTTATCATGGCACACTGGAAACCGAAGCTGCTGCATATACCAGCGACAGCTATTTCCCATATACCGTGTTCGACGATTTCTCCGGAGTTACAGAACCCATCTGCGGGATCAGCTTCTGGGGATTTGATGATTACTTTGATACCGGTTGGTACGAATGTTTCTCCGATACCATGCTTTTTTCTATTGTGTTCTATAATGACACCAATGGATACCCCGGAGATACCCAATGCGCCTATACCCTGCCTATTGTTGCAGAACCCGAAGGGGAAACCTTCTTTGGTATGTTCGAACTGAATCATTATTTGACTTATTTTGAACCTTGCTGTTCTACCGATAATGGCTGGGTATCCATCCAGGGCGCTGATGGCGATTCATGCGTATTCCTCTGGTTATCTGGTTATGGACCTAACGAATTTAGCTATCAAAACGATGGCTATGGTTATAGTATTTTAGACGTCGATTTAGCCTTCTGCCTGCTTCCCAGCCCAGGTGATAATTGCGAAAGCCCTTTTGTAATTCATGGAATACCTTTTTCCGATACCGGAAATACCTGCGGATTCAATGATGATTATGACGAAGTATGCCCTTACACCGGCTCCACCGCCCCTGATGTCGTGTATCGATATTCCCCCAGCGAAAATATCTGCATCAACCTGACCCTCTGTACAGGCATTACTGATTTCGATGCAAAGATGTATATTTATGAAGATTCATGTGGAAGCGCTCCTATTGCCTGCAACGATGATGCTTGTTCCTCCGATTCATTCACTTCTGCTTTTCTACCCGAACTCCTGGGTATTTACCTGACCGCTGGTCTTGATTACTATATCGTGGTCGATGGATACGGTGATACTTGCGGCAATTATACTATTGAGATCACTGAATGTCCGCCCTGCGTAATCTGCCCGGTTACCGCAATTCCTGAGCCGGAACCCTGCGGTGATGATTCTAACAGCGGATGCGACAATCCTACCGCGTCACTCTATACACAGATATTCTGCGAGGATACCTTCTGCGCTACTACATGGGCCGACGGAGGTGCCAGAGATGCCGACTGGTACTGGTTCACCCCCACCGCTGGCACTACTTATACTCATATCTCCCTGGTTACCGAAATACCCCTTTGGTTATACCTTTATGATATCACTGAAGGTTGCGACAGCCTCCGGGTGATCGATAGTCTCTTAACTACTAACTGCGATACAGTGTTAATGGTAGATTCCTTATACTTCCCGGCTACTGAATTTGTCATTGTAGTGTTCCCTGACATTCTCTATGACTACCCTTGCCCCAATTTGTATATGCTCTCCCTGCATTGTGAGTATCCACCGACCTGCTTCCCCGATTTTTCGGTGACAGCTCCCGGAACATGGGAGAATTCCACCTGCAGCGCCGGTGATGATTGTAACCCGGGAACTCCCGCCCTTCAATCTGAAGATCATATATATGAAGTGGAGATACCCTGCGACGGGGAATGGACATTCTCACTCTGCGGATCATCTTATGACACCAAGATCGCTGTTTTTGAAGAATGCTGCTCCCTCCTGATTGCATACAATGATGACTACTGTGGGTTGCAATCCGAAGTGGTCTGGACCCTCGTTGCCGGTTACTATTACGTGGTCGTGGATGGATATTCGACCAACTGCGGCGATTACATCCTGAATATTAACAGGGGCCAGGGGGATAACTGCGATAACCCTATTACAATCTTTCTACCATCTGATCTGCCCTATGCCGACTTCAATCAGTCCACCTGCTGCCGGGTAAATGATTATGACTCAACCTGTTTGGGATACTACGATGGCGGAGAGGATATCATCTACGAATTGGTAGTTACCAGCCCCATTGTGGTCAATATCACTATGGACCCATATTCTTCTACCTGGAGCGGGATACTTATAGATACCCTTTGTCCTCCCGGAGAAACATGTTTGAATATCCTTACCGGCTCTACTGCTGCGCCCCGGGTTTGGCAAAGAATGCTGCTTACTCCGGACACCTATTACCTCATGATCGACACCTGGCCTTCACCAACCTGCATCGATTCTTTTGACCTCTTCATCGAGGAATGGGAATGCATCCAGGAATGCCCAGTTACTGCTATTTTAGAACCCGAACCCTGCGGGGATGATTCTAATGGCGGATGCGATAATGCCATTGACCCTCGGTTTACTCCCGTATTCTGCGGTGATACCATCTGCGGATCAGCCTGGGCAGATGCCGGATTCCGTGATACTGATTGGTATCAATTCTTCACCGCTGAATCTATAATCGTAATTTGGTCGGTATATGCAGATTTCCCAGTAGTTACATACCTCTATGATGGGAATTTTGGCTGCCCACCCATGCCTCCTATGGCTGCCGATACCGGTTTGGTTTGCGATACCCTGGTAATAGTGGATACTATCGCTCCCGGCATTTACTGGTTCTACATTGCTCCCGATACCCTTTTTGAATACCCCTGTATTAATGATTATGTAGCATCCCTGGGGTGCTTGCCATGGTCTCCTTGTGTCGCTGATTTCTTTATTATTGCACCGGACACTGTTACCGATTCCACCTGCGGAGCGGGTAACCATTGCGATCTTCAAATTACTGAAGATCATATCCATAAAGTTTTTATCCCCTACACCGGATACTGGTTATTCTCACTCTGTGGCTCTTCTTATGATACCTGGATGGCACTCGGTACCGAATGCTGCTGGGATGACATCGCTATAAATGACGATGCTTGTGGATTGCAGTCAGAGATACTCGCTAACCTGATAGCCGATACTTATTACGTGGATATCGAAGGGTACTCCAGTTGCGGTAATTATGAGTTAATTATCGTACCCGTAGATACCTGCATACCCGATTTCGTTGTTACTGCCCCCGGAGTCTGGGAGGATTCCACCTGCGGAGCAATCGATAACTGCGATCCTAATTCTATGATGTATGCCGAAGACCATATCTACGAAGTGAATATCCCCTGCGACGGGGAATGGACCTTCTCACTCT
>JAFGGQ010000057.1 GCA_016930435.1 bacterium | reverse complement strand
GTGGTCGCCGGTTCGAATCCGGCCGCCCCGATTAATATTATATAGACTGTAATTCACCATGAATATCCTGATCCTGATCCCCACCTATAATTCCATTTACTCATTGAAAAATCTGCTTCATTCGCTAACCAAATTTCATCCGAAAGAGGATATTTTAATCATAAACGATGGTTCCACGGACCACACCGCAGGTTATCTGCGTGAACACCATTTCACGACCATATCCTACAAACCAAACCAGGGGAAGGGATATGCCCTCCGGAAGGGCTTTCAATATTTCCTTGCCAATACGGACAAAGATGCTTTGATTACCATGGATGCAGACCTGCAGCATCCACCCGATCACATTTTAAAATTACAGGATTATATGGAAAAAAACAAGTTTGACATGGTAATCGGAAACCGTATGAAGCAAATAAGCGGAATGCCGCTACACAGGATAGCCAGTAATTCTCTGAGTTCCCTGGCAGTATCACTGATTACCCTCAGGTACATACCGGACAGTCAATGCGGGTTTAGACTGATCAAGAGATGGCTTATAGAGAGCGTCTATTTGACAACTTCCCGTTTCGATACCGAAACTGAATTTATAATCGAATCATTACGGCATAAAGCAAAGGTCGGATTTATGGAAATACCTACAATTTATAATTATCCGGGTGGTAGCGCCTTCGATAACCTTACCGATACAATACGTTTTTTAAGACTAATTTGCCGTTACTTAACAGGGATAAGATAGATGGTTTCCCGAAACCCTATAAAAAGACTGTATCATTGGGTTCTTCATTGGGCGGATACCCCTTATGGAGCGCTGGCGTTGTTTATTGTAGCCTTTTCAGAATCATCCTTCTTCCCGGTGCCTCCGGATATCCTTTTGATCGCTTTGGCTCTTTCAAAACCCAAGAAGGCCTATATGTATGCACTTATCTGCACTATAGGATCGGTATTAGGTGGTATCCTGGGCTACTTTATCGGCTATGCATTTATGGAAACACTGGGATTCAAGATCCTAAATTTCTATGGGGTTTTGGACAAGTTCGAAATGATCGCCCAATATTACAACAGGTATAATGCTCTGGCAGTGGGAGCGGCCGGCTTTACCCCCATTCCCTACAAGGTTTTCACCATAGCTGCAGGGGCCTGTCAGATCAATTTCCCGGTCTTCTTGATAGCCTCTATCGTATCCAGGGGCATGCGATTCTTCCTGCAAGCACTTTTATTATCTTTATTTGGCGAGAAGATTAAAAATTTCATTGACAAATACTTTAATTTACTTTCTTTACTATTTTTAATCCTAATTATCATGGGATTTGTTGTTGTCAAACTGGTGATTAAGTAAAATAAGCAAGGAGTAATCTGATCCATGATATCCACTTCAAATTTTAGAGCCGGACTCAAATTCGTTATCGATGGTGAACCTTACAGAATTATTGAGTCCCATAATGTTTTAAGGGGCAGAGGACACGGATTTGTGCGGACTAAGATAAAGAATCTGCGCACCGGTGCTATCCTCAATAAAAAGTTCATGTCCGGTGAGAACTTTGAGGAGGGCGACTTTTCGGTAAAAGAGATGCAATTTCTCTATCAAGCAGGAATGGATTATGTTTTTATGGATTCCAATACTTACGATCAGTTTCCTTTCGATGAGATACATGTAGGTGATGCAAAATGGTTTTTATTAGAAGGGCATACTTACCAGATATTGTTATTCGAGGGCTCTCCGCTGGATATAGATTTGCCTGCATCGGTGAACTTGAAGATCGTTGAAACCGAACCCGGGATCAAAGGGGACAGTGTTACTAATATTACAAAAGAGGCTACTCTGGAGACTGGTTTGAAGGTTAAGGTTCCGATATTTATTAACAATGGTGAGAGCATTAAGATAGATACACGTTCCAAGGAATATATTAGCCGGGCTTGAGACCTGAGCAGAGAGAAAACTAATGGGATTCTTCGATTATTTTTCAAATGATATTGGGATTGACCTTGGTACAGCCAATACTCTGGTATATGTCAAGGGTTTCGGGATTATTCTGAATGAGCCTTCCGTAGTAGCGGTAGATACCGACTCCCACAAAGTAATTGCCATTGGCCGTCAGGCCAAGGAGATGCTGGGGCGTACACCGGGCAATATAAATGCAGTAAGACCCCTGAAGGATGGAGTCATAGCCGATTTCGAAATGACCGAGGATATGCTTAGGGAATTCATTAAAAGGGTTATTCGTAAGAAGTTTCTGGTCAAGCCTAAGATCATCATTTCGGTGCCTTCCGGGATTACCGAGGTGGAAAAGAGGGCGGTGATCGAGACTGCTGAGAATGCCGGGGCCAGAGAAGTGTTTTTGGTTAACGAGCCTATGGCTGCAGCTATTGGAGTAGGGGTGGTTGTGGAAGCTCCCCGGGGCAATATGGTCATAGATATCGGTGGGGGTACCTCCGAGATCGCCGTAATCGCCCTTTCCGGCATCGTTAATAATACCTCAATCAGGATTGCCGGAGATGAAATGAATGAAGCTATTGTACAATACCTTAAAAAAGAGCATAATCTGCTTATAGGTGAACAGACCTCCGAGAAGGTTAAGGTGGAAATAGGCAGCGCTTTTCCTCAAACGCAGGAAAGGTCTATGGATATTAAGGGAAGGGACCTGCTAAGCGGTATTCCGAAGTCCATTGAAGTTTCATCCGGAGAGATACGTGAAGCCCTTATGGAACCTGTAAATGCGGTAATGGCAGCTATCCGGGAAGCCCTCGAGGTAACCCCACCGGAACTGGCTGCGGATATTATGGAAAGGGGTATAATAATGACCGGGGGAGGTTCACTGCTAAGAGGACTGGACCAGAAGATCCGGCAGGAAACTGACCTTGCGGTCTATGTTGTGGATGAACCCCTGAAATGTGTGGTCAATGGCACAGGAGTGATCATTGACAACTTCGATTATTACTCCAAAATAATGGTTAAGCATTGAGCTTATTCGAAGATCAATCTCCCATAGTCTTAAAATTTCATCTTTTTTTTTTAAACACATATCCGTTTTTTTTGTCTAAACCTACAGAACGCAAATAAAATTAGTGGAAAAATCAAATCACATAGATGAGCAAACCATTGTTAAAAAAGCTCAAGAAGGCGATAAAAACGCATTTAATCAACTAATGGAAAAATATCAACAGAAAATATACCAACTGGCTTACGCAATGACTGGGAATGAAGAGGATGCATACGACATCACTCAAAATTCCTTTTTAAAAGCCTATAATGCCCTGAATAGCTTCAAGATGGAATCTTCGTTCTATACCTGGATTTACAGGATCGCCTATAATACATCTATCAATCATAACCGGCGAAGGAAAATATTCAGCCCCTTTTCTGAAGTAACCGAGAGGACGTTCTCATTTGAAAATGAGGTAATCGACAGTTTAACTCAGGAACAGATCAATAAGAAGATTGCGCAGGCTCTGAATCGGCTTCCCCTGAAATCCAGAACGGTTTTCATCCTGCATTTTTATGAAAATCAAAGCTTTGCTGAAATTTCAAAGATAATGAACCGGAATATAAACACTATTAAAAGTCTCTACAGCTATTCATTAAAAAAACTTAAAAAAATAATAAGGGTATGATTAAAATGAGGTGCTCCGGGATATCGAAATTATTGGATAAATATCCTTTTCTGGATATACAGGAAAAGACAGACCTTGAAATTCATCTCAGGGATTGTAAGGATTGCCAGGTGAAATATGCTCAGATAAAGAGAAAGGTTGATCTTTTGAATAAATATCAGGTAACTAAGAACCAGGATTTCTGGAGTGCCTTTAACCAGGAGTTTTGGGAAAAAATAAGAGAGCAGAGAGCGCCCCTTCATCAATGGAGGCTCAGGCCTATTTTTCAAAGCCTGACGATGCTGCTTTTAGCCGGTCTGATTATCTTAACCATAGACTATTTCAGGCCATCACAGGAACCGCAGGAATCAATCCTGTATTATTCTTACGATGATAGTGAAATTGAGGAGAGTTTTATTGATTATGTTGCAATGAATGAGGACAATTCTCCTCTTTTAATGCTTTTCAGGGAATACCTTGATGACCTGATAATAGGTGAACAGATCATTGAGGAGGCTATTCCTCTTGAAACCGAACTTTATCTTATCGGCGATCAGGATGCTAAGATTCTGTTGAACAGACTCAAAGAATATGAAACCAGCATAGCAAAGGATTCGCCGATATACAAATACCTTTACAGTAAATCTGGTTAGTTAGCCAGGGAGGATCAGAGAATGAAAAAGAAAATACTATTAGTAATCTTAATCACTTTTATTTTTGCTACTATAGGTGAGCTCTGGGCGCAGCATCCTCCCAGGGGCGGATTCATGCAGGACTTGAACCGTAAAGAGGAAATCCGGGAAAAGATCGAGATTATCAAACTCTGGAAGATGTCTGATAAGCTGAATCTGACTGAAGAGCAGGCTGCGATACTTTTTCCAAGGCTCAGAAATTACCGCAACAGGATAGACAGCCTTTATCAGGAAAAATCCGGAGTGATAGAAAGGATCAAGATATTAGAACAGAAAAACATGTGGAGCGATCAGAAAGAACTTCAAGATATACTGGATAGATACCTGGATATCGAAGAGCAGATAAAGGGTAATTGGCTTCTTCTGGCCCGAGAGATCGAGGATATATTAACCCTGGAACAACAGGTGAAATTAATCCAATTCGAGTTTGAATTCCGATATGAAATGCGTGATCTGATCCATTCTCTCCGTGAAGAAATTCCCTTTGAAGATGAACATTTATCTGATTAATAACCTATTAATTTCAGTTAATCAGCGGGAACTAATTAACCTAAAATTCACCATAAGGAGGTGAAAGATGCGTCGCAAAACACTGCTAATCACTCTGGCTGTCATCTCTCTGATAAGCCTGACCAGTTTTATAGTCTGGTCTCAACCATGTATGAAGGGAGATATGGAGCATGGCGGCGGGAGATTGATGAAAATGCTGGATGGCGGGATGCTGGACGAATACGCAGATGAAATCCAACTCACCGAGCAACAACTCACTCAAATTCAAGACCTTAGATATCAGGTAGAAAAAAGTATGATCGACCTTAGGGCGGACATGGAGAAAAAATCCCTTGAATTGAGAAAACTGCTGGATGAAGATTCTCCGGATAGAAATAAGGCCCATCAGTATATTGAGAATATCTCTGGTATTCAGGCTGAAATGAAGATACTGGGAACCGACCTTATTCTGGATATTAAGGATATGCTTTCAGATGAGCAGCTCGATCGCATTAAGAACATACGCAAAGAGAATCGTGAAGGTAAAATGGATATGAATATGAAGAAGGATATGCAACACGGCGATTGTCAACATAATAAGGACTAGTAAGCGTATTGCTGGTTATTCCTGAATATTAGCCGAAGGGAGCTGGTTCCCTTCGGCTTTTTTATTTACTGACTATTTCTTGTTTGACTTTTACTAAGATATATAATATCTTATTTAAGTTATTTGATTTTAAGGGGATTAATATGCCTGAAACCGTTGATGAACTAAAGCTTATCGAATTAATTTATAAGGACGAACTGACCGGTCTTTATAATCGGCGTTATTACGGGAAAACAATCGCTGATTATTTAAAGCAAGCCCATCAACGGAATGAACCACTGTCCCTGGCTCTTATCGATGTCGATTCTTTTAAGAAAATCAATGATAATTATGGCCATCTTACCGGAGACAGCGTTCTTGCAAAATTAGGGGAGTTATTGAGACAATTTGTTTCCTCCAATGATCTGCCTATTCGCTATGCGGGAGATGAATTTCTTATAATCTTTACTAATACCCGTAAAGAAGATGCCGGTGATTTTTTAACCAAACTCCTTGAATCCGCACGAAAAGAACTGAAAAAAGTCATTAGGGAACCGGTTAAATTTGAAATAACCTTAAGTATTGGTGTAGCCGGTTTTCCTATCAATGCTCTCGATGCAAAAAAACTGTTTCAAAGGGGAGATGAAGCGCTCTATGAGGCAAAAAGAAAGGGCAAAGGCCAGATTGTGGTCTATCCGGATAAGGGGCGTCTGGTCGCTGTTACTAATTTTAAAACTATATTTCCCGAGATCAAACTGATTGGCCGGGAAAAGATTATTTCTCAAATCGAGAAAGCGATGTTCGCCGATGAATCTTCCTTGACCCGTTTCCCAATTATTTATGCCGAATTAGGCATGGGAAAAACCAAGGTCATCCAGGAACTTATGAATAATTTTCAAAAGTTGGAATATTGGGTTCTCCTGGTAAAAGGAAACGCTGACTGGGGGAACAAACCATATAAAAGCATTCTGGGTGGAATTGAGAATTTGCTTGCCCGGAACAGAGAACTCCTCAATGAAATCGGGAGTAAGCTCAGTCGAATGCAGAAGCAACTTATTGAAAAAGACATACCCATACTCAAGGAATTGAATGATAATGACCTTGAGGAGGTCAGGGAGGAGCCCAAAGTAGCCTATTTCAATGCCATAAACAAATTTTTGGTGTTCCTGATAAATGCAGGGGGACTTGTAATTACGATGGACGATATTCAGTGGATTGATAACGCTTCACTGGAACTGTTGGACACCCTTTATCAAGAATTTAAGAATGCCAAATTATGGTATTGCGGAACCCTGAATAAAACCGACCAGGGAATGGAACATGACTGGAATAATATCATCCGTTTTTTTACAAATATTAACAAATTAAAGAAGATCACCGAGATAGAGATGGGGCCTCTGGATACAAAAAATACTGCTATGCTGGTCCAGGAAATATTCCCCAAAATTAAATCACCGGATCAATTTTATGATGATCTATATTCTAAAACAAAGGGGAGTCCATTGTTCATTGAAGAAACCCTTTCTAATCTGATCGAGAAAGAGGTAATTCAGTTCGTCAATGGTAACTGGATAGTACCGACCTTTAAGCATGAAGATATCTATAATAGCGTAGAAGATACTTTAACCCAGCGCTTAAAAGGGATTTCCGAAGAGACTATGGAAATACTTAAAAAAGCGGTAATCATCGGAAATGAATTCGATATTAAGTTTCTGGAACAACTTATGGATATGAGTGAGGCGCAGATACTGGAATCCCTTGAAGAAGCGAGAAATGCCCAGATCATCGATGATGTTCCAAATAATCCAGGAAAATTTGTTTTCATGCATACCCTGACCCGGAATCTTCTTTATGATGGAGTAGATTTAAATGAGCGGCAAAAATTGCATAAAGATATCGCCGAGATAGGAAAACAGCTTTATTCGGATAATCTTGATAATATCATTGGGAGACTTGCTTATCATTATAGTCGTGCGGGAATGTGGGATAAGGCCTCCGAAGCATCCCAGGAACTGGATAAAATTTACCTTGATGCCTATATTCCTAAAGCCATCCTTACCGACCTTCAGAGACGTATCCGGACGAATGCTATCGCAAAGGAAAACCCTCTTTCCGATTCCGACCTGAGACGGGCGCTGCAGGCCTCCCGTCTTCTCAAAATAGCCCTTCAGAATGTGCGATTCTACCCTAAAGACAATGCCAATGTGATAAACGCCATCGAGCATTTCTACCAGGAATTGAGCTATTTTTTCGAACATACCGAAGCTTTCACGCTTTCCGTTGTCGAAGATGTTATTCTGATCAATGGTCAGGAGCCATCCAGTGATGATATGCGAATTGCACCCTTTGAGGAATTAAAAGAGCTTTATCTTGCTTTTGGCTTGGAAGGGTTAGTATTCCTGAGGGGCTTGGTCAAACAGGAGCTGGTCAGCTTTCTGGACCTACTCATTCAGGACCCTGAAGAAGTGCGAAAAAACTGGCCGGTATTTCTGGAGAATTACCACATTGAACATATAATGCCCGACAGAAAATT